>JAYTKL010000321.1:0-16520 GCA_043730305.1 Deinococcales bacterium
GGTTGGTCATCGAAATGTTTGTAACTTGGTGTGCCAGCCCTGGCGCTGTAAATAAACGTGTAGGCGCTGTCAAAACCCACCTCTTCGTACAAGGATAGCGTCTCGAGGAAATCGGCTTCGGTCTCGCTCGGAAAGCCCACAATCAAATCGGTGGTCAGGAAAATATCGGGCATGAGTGAACGAATTTTGGCGATTCGCTCGAGGTAAAACTCACGGGTGTACTCGCGTCCCATGCGTTTCAGCACGGCGTTGCTGCCTGACTGCACGGGCAAGTGAATATACTTGCAGACATTCTCTGTTTCAGCTATCGCATGAATGATGTCATCCGAAAAATCCATCGGGTGCGAGGTCGTAAATTTTACCCTTGGAATGCTGCTTTTCCCAACCATTCGCAGCAATTCGCCAAAGCCTGGCATTCCAGGTTGATCCAAACCGTAAGAATTGACGTTCTGCCCCAGCAATGTCACCTCGAGCACACCAGCTTCGACCATCGCCTCAAGTTCGGTCATGATGTTGGCTGGGGTTCTCGAGACTTGAGGACCTCGGGTGGTCGGCACAATGCAGTAGGTGCAGTGATGATCACAACCGCGTTGGATCGTCAGCATGGCGCTGAGTTTCCCTTTGGGTGGCGGCGGAATAAATTCGTGAATGTCGTCCTTGAACGCCAGACTCCAGAATTTTTTGTTGCCCTCGAGCGCCGCGCCAATATCGGTTAACGCGCCAGGTCCAAGCAGCACGTCCACCTCGTACTTTTTGGCAATTTCTTGCCCCTCCTCGAGTTGCGCCAAGCAGCCCATCATGCCCAGCATCAAACCCCTGCTGTGTTTGAGTTTTCGCAAGTCTCCCAATACCGCTTTGACTTTATCAACTGGCTTGCCGCGCACCGCGCAGGTGTTGACCAGCACAAAATCGGCATGATCGACGTTTGAAACCAGTTCTGCACCCAATGCCACAAGTTGCGACTCGACCATGTGCGAGTCGTACTCGTTCATTTGACAACCGAAAGTAATTAAATGCGCCTTCATCACAACTCCAAGTGCGGGTCAACCCGCAACGCGAGATTGTAGCATTTTCGGGCGGGATGTCTGGGTATCCAACCTGACTTTTACTCGAGGTTAGACTTGCACCATTCCAGCACTGTCAGAAACGGGATTTTCTCGAGTTTCCCAAAAAGTGCGTGCTTTGAAAGTTTGGCTTTTGTGAATTTCGGACTGGTCAAGCCACACAAGAATTTCGTGGTTTCTCGAGCCTCGGTGAAAATTTGCGGCTGTGCTTTGGTAACGTCCAGAATTTCGGCTCGAGTCACAAGATGTTCTGGTTTTGGCGGCGTTGGCGCGGCTGGCAGCGTTATTTTGATTTTTAAACACGCGCTGCACTGTCCACAATCATGGTCGCTCGAGTCTCCAAAGTACCGTGCGAGTTGAACGGCGTAACACTCTGGGTTCTCGAACAAGGCAACCACACTGTGAAGCCGCGCCAGGTCTTGGCTTTCACGTTGCTCGAGTCTGGAAAATAATTTTGATGCAAGTGCAGCGACATCGGAAATAGCCTTCAAACGCGTGTACTGGCTTCTCGAGTCGCTGACCCGAACCTCGGCTAGATTCTGCTCATCCAAGTAATTGAGCGCCTTGACGATTCGTTCTCGGTCTTGACCTATTTTGGCGGCAATCGCGTCTGGTTCAAGCGTGAGCCAGTCGCGTCCCATTTTTCCAGCTTTGAAAACGTCTCGCAAAAATGTTTGACGTTCTGTATCGAATCGCTCGAGGATTTCATTCATGCCACTCGAGAATTTCAGTTGGTACGTGGCGTATTGTGGTGTGCCTTGCGATAAAAAACCCAGCAACTCGAGGTAAGTCAGCAGGGTTTTGAGAACCGTTCCGCGAATGTTGGTTTGTGTGCCAAGTTCGTACAAGTTTAGAAGTTTGGCTTCTTCACCTTGGCTTAAAAATTGCACGAAAGCTTGCACAGCACTCAAACTGGGCGTGTCACCGTAAGCAAATTGCTCGAGTGCCGCCAAATCTTCCAGGCTGCCAAGCATGACGGCGCTGCTGGGCAGTCCATCGCGTCCTGCGCGTCCAATTTCCTGGCTGTAACCCTCGAGACTTTTGGGCAGATGATAGTGGTACACCGCTCGGACGTTGCGCTTGTCAATACCCATGCCAAAGGCGATGGTGGCGACCACCACGGCATTGGGGGCAGTCATCCACCAATTTTGAACGTTTGTTCGAGCTTCGTCTTCCATGCCCGCGTGGTAGGCTCGAGCCTCAATTCCAGCCCTTTCAAGCGACTCTGCCACCATTTCAGCATCGCGTTGCAAGCTGACGTAAACAATGCTTGTGCCAGGATTGGACTGGATTTCAGTTACCAACACTGAGGCTCGAGCGATCTGTTTGGTTGGTTTGGCAAACAAACTCAGGTTTTCGCGTCTCGAGCCTGTGATGATCGCGGCTGAAATTGGAATCTCGAAGGCTTTGCAGATGTCTTGCACGACTTTGGGTGTGGCTGTGGCGGTCAGTGCCAGGATTCGTTCAGCTTTTATTTCTTTGGCAAACGCCGCCAACTTCAGGTAATCAGGACGAAAACTGTGTCCCCATTCTGAAATACAGTGCGCCTCGTCGATGGCGAACAAGGCAATATGGCTTCGTCGCATCAAGTCTCGAAATCGTTCGTTGTTGAAACGTTCTGGTGAGACGTACAAAATTTTGAGTTCGCCAGACTTGATCTCGTTCCAGATGTGCAAGTTTTGATCGCGTGCCATGCTCGAGTCAAGGCGGGCGGCGGGAATGCCTTTTGCCAGCAGCTCCTCGACCTGGTCGCGCATCAGGGCAATTAAGGGCGAAACCACCAACGTCAGCCCCTCGAGCGTGAGCGCAGGAATTTGATAGGTTAAACTTTTGCCGCTGCCTGTCGGGAAAACCGCTAGTGCTCGAGTTTCCCGTTCAAGACTTTCGAGCACTTCAAGTTGTCCAGCCCTAAAACTCGAGTGTCCGAAGCGGTTGAGCAATTGCTGAAATTCGGTTCTGCCCATCTGCAAACCATACCGCAATCGCGTTTAACAAAACTAAACAATGTGCAATTCCCTGTTTTTCCCTGCTCAACCCTGCTATTCTAAGAAAGTTTGAATATCAAAATTCAAACCAGTTTCCAATGACCAACACTATACCCATCCCAAGTCTTGAGTTTGGAGCGCTGCAAAAAGCGCTTCGACGTGCTTTGTCGAGCCGAGGCATGACCTGGGAAAAATTTGAGGTTGGCGCTCAACTCGCCAAACTCGAGGTCAGTGCGCAACTCGAAGGCTTTCTGGATTCGTTTGTCACGGCGTACCCGCGACTTCGTGATGGTTTGGAACGTTTTGAAGCCACTCGGGCTTGGGTCACCAAACTGGTCTTGGCAATGCTGTTGGCTTTGCATTCACAAACCGACCCCGAACCTCGAGCCGATTGGGAAGCCCGTCCATTTTCGGTGCGCGAGTCGAGCAATAGCGATAATGTCTTGTTGGTCGCTCGAGCCTTTGATTTTGATTGGTTTACGGGGTTAAATCCAGCCCTGATTCGTCTGCGTTCGTGCGTGGTTTGGGCAAGATTTCTGAGCTGAAGACGGTTAGAATGTCGTCATCCAGTTGTTTCGTCCTCGCAAGAATCGTCAGGAGATGTCATGGCTTCAATCATGCCCCCAAGAGAAATTATCGATCAGGATCGTCCGCTCAGTCCCGCCAGTTTGTTATCGCGCAGTTACCGCGATCGTTTGATCGAACGCGGTCTGTTGGGTTTGTACCGTTGGTACACCGCCCGTTCGCAAGAAACCCGCAACTGGAACCCAGATTTGGGTTTTGATTGGCAAAATATTCGCACCGATTTCAACCCTCAAGTGCAAATGGTGCTCGAGGGATTCTTTGCCGTCGAACAGTACGCACCCGATTACGTCAGCAAGTTCTTGCACATGGTGCGCCGTTCTCATGGGCGCAGCCATTTTCAGATGCGTTGGGGTTCAGAAGAAGAAAAACACGCCGACAGTTGGGAAAACGCCGTGTTGTTCAGCCGCAGCCGCACGCCAGCCTATCTCGAAGATTACAAGATTTCATTGCGCACCAACGAATGGAAACTGCCCTGGGATGACGCGCTTCACGTTTTGCTCTACACGGTTTTTCAGGAACGTGCCACGCAACTCAATTACCTTAATTTGGCAAAGATCACCCAGGGCATCTCGAGCAAGCCAGAACTCAACGACCAGATTGACCCAGTTCTCACCAAGGTTGCCGTGACCATCGCTACCGACGAGGCGGCACATTACAATTTCTTCCTCGAGTGCGCCAGGTTGTTCATGTACTATTATCCGCTCGAGACGCTCGAAGCCATGCGTGACGTGGTCAATCACTTTGCGATGCCGGCGGGCGACATCATTCCAAACTGGGATGAATTCTTCGAGGCGGCGTACAAGTGCGCCGTCTACGGACCACGTGAGTATGCCAGGGACGTTGTCGCGTTGGTGTTCTCGCAGTTTGGCGTACAAGGCAAAAAGCAACTCGAGGAGGGCATCAAACGTACGCGTCTTGTACCAGACGAACAGGGACAGATGATGCAAACCGCCATTTGGGAAACTTTTGACCCTGAAATCATGCTGCGTGATGTCAAGCGTATTTACGCCAAGATTCAGGGGCACGAAGCCAAGTACGGCATGGACAAGATTGATCCAGTGGCACTGGTCGAAAATCCTGTCTGGCCCGTGCGCTAAGCCAAACAATCAAGTTCATATTTCAGGCGCATCCTTTGGGGTGCGCCTTTTACCTTGCTCGAGCCGTAGAATAATGTCATGGAACTTCAGGCGTTGGCTTTGCAATTGATCACCGAGCGCATTCCTGGGACTCGAAAAGGGGCGCTTGAGGCGGCTTGGGTTCATTCCAAACGGGTTTCAGAACGCTTGGCGCGTCATGGTTATGGTCTGGAAGTCATTTTGGCAGGATTGTTGCACGATATTGTCGAGGACGGTAACACCAGCTTGCAAGAACTAACCGAATTTGGTTTCTCGAGTCGAACGGTTCATCTGATTGACCTCTCCAGTCACGATGATGCCATCGTTGACAAGGATGAACGTTGGGCACAAATGGTTTATCGGCTCGAGCAGGCGGCGGACAGTGAAGCCTGGGCGGTCAAAGTCTGTGATTTGATTGATAACTTGCATGGTTCAATCAGTTTGCGCCTGGAGCGTCGCGCAGTGTTCTTTGAGGTCAAAGCTCCGACGTACCTCAGTCTGTCTCGAGTGCCGTTAAACATGAGTGCCTTGTGGCTCGAGTTGCTCGAGGCGTTTTGCGAACCTGGACTTGAACGATACAAAAATCTTTGCCAGTAAATTCAGTTTGTCTGAGACAGATCAAATCACAAAAAACGCCACCAAATGGCTTTGGCGACTTAAACTAAAGTTCGAGTTTTCAAGGAGGTTTTATGAAACGTATTTTGATTGTGTTGCTGGCGCTTCTAGGCTTATCGTCGTTGGCAAATGCCCAGAAATTTTCGATTGGCGGCGGCATTACAGGTTCGGCGGGGTCGGGTCAGACCGCCCAAATCGGCGCGAGCGTTCAGTTGACGGTTGGTGACCTGTTAAAAATCGGACCCATCGGCGTCGATTTGCGGGTCAATGCCGATGCGACATTCTCGAGCAGCACCAGCATCGAAATTGGGGTTTCACCGTTGGCAACTTTTGAACTTGCACAATTCAGGCTCTATGCTGGTCCTAGCCTCAAGTTCTTTATTCCAAGAGGCTTGGGATTTGGCGCAGCCGCAGGTTTTAATTACCCAATTGCCCCTGGTTTAAACAGCTATGCAGAACTCAACCTGACTTTTGCCCCTTTCTCGGGTTGGGCAGTTCGGGTTGGCGTTCAGTACAGTTTTTAGATCAATTCCAAGTTCAAAACCTCTCAGGATTCTGTGAGGTTTTTTTCATGAATTTGAGGTACACTGTGCGCCGATGATGCTCGAAAAGCTCGATGGAAAATATGAGGTAAGGCGCGAAATTTCGCGTGATGCCGCTGTTCGCAGTGTCGAAGCTGCCACCTCGGACGGTCGCGGGGTTCGCGTGGATTGGTTTTTTGTCATTGATCCCAAAAGCCGTTCCAATTTTCATCGCTACCGCACCGCTTTAAAAACCGCCAATTCGCCGTTAATGTTGGATGCCGTTGCACGTCCAGGGGCGTATTACACGGTTTGGCAACTCGAGGGCGGTGCCAGTGCCGCGTCATGGATGGAAGCGCATCCCAAAGACGATGGATTTCGAGTGCGTGTTCAGGCAATCGCTGGTTCGCTCGAGTCGTTTGGTTTTTCACTTGCCGACAGCGATGTGATTGCAGTCGAACACCGCGAAAATGGCAAGGCAGAAGTTCGCCCCGCAATTGCCAATCTGCGCCTTGTTGAACGAACTCCCGAAGAAATCAAGCAACTCAATGTGGCGTTGCTCGAGCCGAAAAGGGTTTCCAACAAGAAAAACACGGCGTTAAATCCAAAAAAACCTGTTGTGAAACCCAATTCTATGGTTGATCCAAACCTCGAGCTGTCCAGCAAGTCTGTCATTCCAAAATTAAATCAACGCCGTTTGACCATCTGGGGCATCGTTCCAGGGATTGCCTTATTGATTGGCACTGGCTTTTTTGGTCAACAGGCAGTGCAAGCGTTTTTGCAACCCAGCATGGTGGTTGTTCCCAATGTCGTTGGCAAACCCGTCCGTGAGGCAGCCAAAATACTATCTGAAACACGTTTGAACACCAACCTCGAGAAAGGCAACGACAACACGCAGCCTCAGGGTATTGTGTTGTCGCAAAATCCGCCCAAAGGAACGTCACTGACCGAAACCAGGGTGGTCAGCATTGTCGTCAATTACCCCAGACCTTTGATTGCCCCAGATTTGGTTGGCAAGCTTGGCACAGAAGCGAAAATCACCCTTAAAGAATTGGGATTGGTTGATGCCAACGTGGCAATTGTGCCAGCCGCCGAGGGCGAACCTCAAGGCGTGGTCTTGGCGCAAAATCCGATTCCAGGCACACAAATGATCAAGGGTAGCGGCATCACGATTTTGGTTAGCGGCAAACGTCCAGAAAAGGGCAAAACTTTCCTGCCAGATTTAACTGGTTTATCTTTTGAGGAGGCTCGAGCCATCATTAAAATGTCTGGCTTGACCCTGGTCGAGATCAACACACGCAATTCGACAATCGAGAAGAACCGGGTTCTGGGTCAGACCCCAGCGCCCAACAAGAGTGTGCTGCTCGAGGGTGAGGCAACCTTAACGATTTCAACCACTGCCAATGCCCAAAAACCGGTCGTGCCAGAACCAATTCGACCACGTCCCGTCGAAACGACACCCAGCACTCCGACCCAACCAGAATCGATACCGACACCAACGCCGACGCCAGCTCCGACACCAACGCCCGTGCCAACTCCGACACCAACGCCCGTGCCAACTCCGACACCAACCCCGACGAATAGCAATCCAGTCTTACCTGAAGGTCAAAAACCGCCAATCGAAACACCGACCACACCTGATCCTGTGGTGGTGACACCCACCCAACCAAATACGCCCACCGCGACCCAGACTCGTTCGGTCACCTTTTCTTATCTTATTCCCGCTGATTTGGGAACCGTAACTTTAGAGGTACGAATGGTAGATGACGACGGTGAGACAACCATTTATGGTCCGATCAGTGTTCCAGGTGGAACGGTCATAGAAGTTCCTCGAGACGTACGTGGAACGGCAACTTTTACAGTGTTTATCGATGGTGAACCAAAACATGTTGAAAAGTTGTAAGTGCAGAGTCGGATAAGTTCTTCACCCCTCGTTCTTGACCATACAACGCACCTTCGGGCATGGTCGCTGCCTCGTGGTTACGAACCCTCCGACGCTGCACCATTCGGTACTCGCATAGCTCGCAAAATGCTCCGCATTTTTCCGACACTGTACTAAGTTTTTGATCGTAAAATAAAGTGGTGAACACTTCCGCTCCTGAAATCCACGGTGATGGTTTTAAAGCACACGCGACGCTTGAGCCGTACTCGAGAATGCTTGGTGGAACTTTCTTTTTTGACTCTGGCTTGGCAGCAGATCAACCCATCATTGTTTTGGTGCACGGCAATGGGGACGAAGCCGACACGTGGCGACACGTTTTCAGGTCACTTGCAGTGTCATTTCGGGTTTTGGCACTCGACCTGCCCGGTTTTGGTCGGTCACTTCCACCAGAAAACGGTGACCTGGGAAGCCTTACTGCCGCACTGTCAAGATTAGTCGATGACTTAAAACTTGCCAAGGTTCATCTTGTCGGTTCGAGCATGGGTGCTGTCATCTGTGCGATATTTGCCAGTCAAAATCCAAATCGCGTCTCGAGTTTAACGCTGGTTGGCGGCGCAAGTTTGGACTCAAGTACCACTGAAACCAATCCAGGCATTAAAAGTTTGCTCGAGCTTGGAGTCGGCGAGAGTTATTACAATGGTTTGCGCTCCTTGGGGCAAGATGCGGCGTTTGGCACACTCGAGCCGTATTACGCGAACCTTCAAGCCATGCCGACAAGCGACCTCGAGTTTTTGCGCGAACGGGTGTGGGCGAGAGTTTGGTCTGACACGCAACGAGATGCGTTTCTGGCAGCATTGCGCAGTCTGTTCGATCCGCATCAAAAAATCACGGTCAGATTTGAGAAATTGCCTTTGTCTTTGATTTGGGGAGAACATGATCACATCGTCCCAATTCAAGCGGCTCTGGAGATGCAAAAAACCTATCCTCAAGCCAAACTCGAGCTCATCGAAGGTGCAGGGCATTTGCCGCACCAAGAACAACCGATTGACTTCCTGAAAATACTTAAATCGTTCTTGTCAAAACTCGAGGCGCAATTATGATCTCAGGCATGATTTCAGGCATGATCTTGGGTCTGGATTTTGGTTTAACCAACGTAGACGCCGTGCTGGTCGAAAATGGGCAGATCATTCAAGGTTGGCGGCAAGATACACGTGGGACTGCCAGTATAGAAATCCTCGAGCAGATCATGCTCGATCACGGCATTCAACTCGAGCATCTGACTTGCATCGGTACGACGGGCGGCAGGCACAAAGACCTGCCCTCGAGTTACCAAGGGATTCCGATTTTAAAGATTGGCGAGGCTCAAGCCGTTGGTCACGGCGGTTTGCAGATGGCAAAACTCGAGCAGGCACTGGTGGTCAGTGCGGGTACGGGCACCAGCATGATAGCGGCTCGAGGCTCGAGTTTTGGGCATGTGACGGGCAGTGCCGTTGGAGGCGGTACATTGTTGGGATTGGCAAAATTATTGCTTGGCACTACAAACCCACTCGAGATTGCCGTACTTGCCGCCAAAGGCAATCCTGCGGGCGTGGACAGCACCCTTTTCGACGTTCTTGGTGGCGGGATTGGTCATCTGCCCAGCGACGCCACCGCTGTCAATTTAGGGCGGGTTGTGTCGCTCGAGCAACCCGCAAGCCCAGAGGACATGGCGGCAGGTTTGGTGACACTGGTTTCGCAGGTCATTTCCGTGATTGCCTTAAACGCAGCGAGCGCTCAGAAGCTCGAGCGAATTGTGATCGTTGGGCATCTGGTTGACCTCGAGCCTGTCCGTCGTGCCATCGAACGGGTTTGGGGATTTTACGGTGTGACATTACCAGCGATTATTCCAGAATCTCGAGGTTTTGCCACTGCATTTGGCGCAGCACTCGAGGCAGAAATTGAAGATGAGAAAAGCCGTGATTAAAAACCACGGCTTGAACACTCGAGATTCAAATTTAAAGCACGTCGTCGCGGATGCAAGCTTTGAAATGCCCAGGCGCAACTTCTTTGAGTTCTGGGACAGTGTGCTCGCATTCGGTGATTTTATATCGGCAACGGGTGCGGAACACGCACCCACTCGGTGGGTTGATCGGGCTTGGAATATCGCCCTCGAGCAAGATTCGTTCGCGTTTGATGGTCGGGTCTGGAATTGGCGCAGCCGACAACAATGCTTCAGTGTACGGATGTTTGGGGTTTAAGTAGAGTTCTTTGGCTGGCGCAACTTCCATGACTTTGCCCAAGTACATGACCACGACACGGTCACAAATGTACTCGACCACTGCCAAATCGTGCGCAATAAAAAGCAGCGTCAAGCCAAGATCGCGTTGCAAATCCTCGAGCAAATTGACGACCTGCGCCTGAATCGAAACATCCAGCGCCGAAACAGGTTCGTCAGCCACAATAAATTCTGGTTTGACTGCCAATGCCCTGGCAATACCAATGCGTTGACGTTGACCACCTGAAAACTCGTGCGGATACCGACGCATGTGATCGGGTGACAAACCCACCTGGCGCAACAACTCGGCAACCCGGTCAACTCGAGCTTGCCCTTTGGCGAGGTTGTGAATTTGGAGTGCCTCGCCGATGATGTCGCCCACGGTCATGCGCGGATTGAGCGAGGCAAAAGGGTCTTGAAAAATGATCTGCATTTTTTTGCGGTACTCGCGCATGTCGTTCTTGGAGAGTTTGACCACATCCTGCCCGTCAAACTTCACCTCGCCAGACGTTGGTTCGATCAGGCGCAAAATGGCACGTCCAGCCGTGGTCTTGCCCGAGCCAGACTCACCGACCAAGCCGAGCACCTCGCCGCGATGGATTTTAAACGAGACATCATTGACGGCTTTGACATTCGCCACCACTCGAGACAGCAAACCGCCGCGAATGGGAAAGAACTTCACCAGATTGTTGACCTCGAGCAGGACATCTTGTTTGACTTGTTGCTCGGTTTTTTGTGGGCTGGGTGCGGTCACGCTTAAAGCTCCTTCCAACGAATACAACGGCTCATGTGACCCGCTCCAGTGTCTTCAAGTGCAGGCACGGCTTCCTTGCAGGCATCTATCGCGTATTTGCAACGCGGGTGAAACGCACAACCACTCGGCAGATACAGAGGATTAGGCACGTTGCCAGGAATCGCCTCGAGCCGCTTTTGTTCGGTCACAGCGTGATCCACGCGCGGAATGCTATGGAGCAAACCCATCGTGTACGGGTGTTTGGGGTTTTTGAAGATTTCGACCACGTCGCCCTCTTCGACCACGCGTCCGCCGTACATGACCACAACACGATCCGCCATTTCGGCAACCACGCCAAGGTTGTGGGTGATAAACAAAATGCTCATACCAATTTCTTTTTGCAATTTGCGCATCAAGTCCAAAATCTGGGCTTGAATCGTGACATCAAGCGCCGTGGTCGGTTCGTCGGCAATTAACAGCGCAGGGTTGCAAGACAGCGCCATCGCAATCATCACGCGTTGACGCATACCGCCCGACATTTGATGCGGGAAGTTGGTCACACGACGGCGCGGTTCGGGAATACCCACCAAATCGAGCATGTTGATGGCAACTTCCATCGCCTCTTTTTTGGTTTTGCCTTGATGCAAGACCACCGCTTCAGCAATTTGGTCGCCCACGGTAAATACTGGATTCAGCGAGGTCATCGGTTCTTGAAAAATCATTGACATGTCATTGCCACGAATTTTTCGCATGTCCGATTCGGAGAGCTTGGTGATGTCCCGTTGCTGACCGTCTTTACCACGGAACATGATTTCGCCCTCGACAATTTTACCCGGAGGCGAAGCGATCAGACGCATCATTGACAGGCTGGTCACGCTTTTACCCGAACCGGACTCGCCAACGACCGCCAACGTCTCACCCTTGTTGATGTGAAACGTCACACCATCAACGCTTTTGACCACACCTTCGTCGGTGTAAAAATAAGTTTTTAAGTTTCTAACATCAACCAAGGTTTCTGCATTTGCCATTTTCTGCCCCCGTAACCTGATTCAAAACTTTGGTCGCTCGAGTTTACTGGCGTTTACGTGGATCAACCGCGTCGCGCAAACCATCGCCCAGGAAGTTCCAACATAACACTGCCAAGACAATAAAGAAACCGGGGATAAGAACCCAAGGTCGGTATTCGATGCTGGCAAAGCCACCTTCTTGGGCAACGCTGATCATCAAGCCCCAACTCGAGAATGGTTCTCGAATTCCGTAACCCAGAAAACTAAGTCCAGATTCGGTCAAAATTGCGCCCGGAATGGACAGTGACAGATTCACAATAAGCAGCGAAAATGTGACCGGCAACATATGCTTTCCTATAATGCGCATCTCAGAAGCACCCAGCGCAGTTGCGGCTTGAACAAAATCAACTTCACGCAGTGCCGAAATTTGTGAACGGATCACTCGAGCCAACCCACCCCAAC
Organism: Deinococcales bacterium; assembly: GCA_043730305.1. Taxonomy (GTDB): domain Bacteria; phylum Deinococcota; class Deinococci; order Deinococcales; family JAAFIG01; genus JANXTZ01. The sequence continues at coordinate 12,224 of JAYTKL010000321.1, forward strand.
CAATAATTCCCAGCGTAAAAATGATCCCATAAAAACTAACGACCGGATCAATATTGCGTGGAATAAGCGCCGAAATAGAAAGTAACAAAAATAATTCTGGGATTGCCGAAAGTATTTCAACAAATCGCATGATGATGTTATCAATCCATCCACCAAAAAATCCTGCCAAACCACCCAAAAACAAGCCAAGTACAGTCGAAAGCGCAACAGAAAAAATGCCAATCGTCAATGATATCTGCGCTCCGTACCAAATTCGGGTAAAGGTATCACGACCAAAACCATCGGTTCCCAGAATGAAAATATTGCCTGGAGCATCAACACCAAACAAATGCACGGTCATTGGAATAAATCCAAACAGTTTAAACGGTGATTCAGGACGGTTGTGAAACAATTTAATCGGATATTTGAGCGTACGGTCTTCTGTATACCCTTCAACAAACGTATCGGGGTTGGTAAAACGTTTGGATTTATAGACAAAAGGCAAATTAAATTGACCTGTCTCTGGATCAATCACATAAACACGGGTTGGAGGATGAAATTTTGTGATATCAGTTGTACTGTACTCAGAAAGACTTTGCGGAGAAATGAACGGTGCAAAAATGGCGCCAATATACAAAACAGCCAATACCATACCACCAAAAACAGCCAATTGATGCTTGCGAAACTGCTCCCAAACCACTTGCAATTGTGATTTTGATTTCACCGAATCAAATTGTTTTGACATACCCGTTGCGAGTGCCATATCAGTAATACCTAATCCGTGGATCAACCGCACCAAGTAAAAAGTCAGCCATTAAATTCCCAATCACCAACAACACCAAAGTAATCGCACCAATGCTGACGTTAACGTAAATATCTTGCGAAAACAACGCCTCGAGAAACACAGGCGTTAACCCGGGCCAGTTAAAAACAACTTCAACAAAGCCAGCACCACTAAATATGGCGGGCAACAAACCACCAATGTTCGCCACAAAAGGCGTGATGGCATTGCGCAGCGTGTGCTTATAAATCACCACGCGTTCTGAAAGTCCTTTTGCCCTGGCGGTACGAACAAAATCTTGATTGAGAAACTCGAGCATTTGCGCCCTGAAACCTCGAGATTCGGACGCGATGCTGCGCAGCAATAGTGCAATCATTGGTGCTAGGGTGTGCCACAGAATATTAAGCACTTTGCCAATTGGCGAAAGCGAATCATAATACTCGCTGGTCATGCCACCAACAGGAAGAACTTTGGTATTGAGTGCCCAATTTAATTGAATAATCCCAAAAATTAGGATTAAAGCAAAGAAAAACGAAGGAAATCCCAGGAAAAAATACGAAACCAAACTGATTGACTTATCACCCAAACTGTATTGCCTTACAGCCCCATAAATACCAATTGGTATCGCAATAAAGTACAGTAAGAATGTAGAACCAAAAACCAAAATCATTGAATTAAAAACTTTTGGTCCAATCAAATCCCAAACGGGAACGTTACTTTCAAATGAAATTCCTAAATTTCCGGTGACAAAATTTTTAAGCCACAAGCCATACTGTACAAAAATGGGTTTATCCAGACCAAACTGACGTTCGATACGTTCAATTGTTGCAGGTGTGGTTCTAGGATCGAGGCGTTTGGCATCCAGAAAATCGCCTGGGGCAGCTTGAATAATCAAAAACGTCAACAATGTTGCCCCGATAAAGACTGGAATTAAATTGGCAAAACGTCTTAAAATGTAGGGAAGCACAACGGTCTCCTCGGGTCTTGGCGAAACTCGAGCAATTTGCTCGAGTTTCGCACTTTTAAGTTACAAAATTTCAGGAAAATTCTTGAAATTTACTTTTGCAACCAAGTGGTTTCGGCTACACCTTCACGTGGTCCATTGATCGATGTTTGCAATGCAGTTGGGTATTCGCCTTTGACACTTGATGACCAGGAAAAGTGGGCATTTGGTGAAACAAGGTAATCCCAGGCTTGGTAGTTTGATTGCACATTTTGGATTTGTTGGGCAATCGCTACACGCTTTTTGAAATCGAGTTCTTGCTTGCCACGGGCAAACAACGCTGTAACTTGGGTTTCCCAAGCTGCCAAGCACTTACCAGACTTGTTGAATGCGTGCAAATTCGTACCACAAGGTTCGACATTGTCACCCAATGGGTAAATACGTCCGCCACCCGAAAGTCCAAGCAAGATGGCATCAAACTTACGATCGTCGCCTTCAGAGAGCAAGACTTGGACAAGTGTGTTGAAGTCAACAGGTTTGAAATTGACTTTGACACCTGCTTTTTTGGCTTCGTCAGCAAAAATCTTTGCCAATTGTTCGCGTTGATTGTTGCCGCTGTTGGTGGTCAAATCAAATTCTGCAACTTTACCAGCTTTATTGACCAAGTAACCGTCACTGTTTTTCTTGCTAAAGCCTGCCTTGGCGAGCAGCGCAGTGGCGGCTTCAATGTTGTAATCAAACTTCTTGAGGTCTGGCGAAACCCATTGTGTAAATGCCGCGTAGACGCTCGAGTAAGCGGGTTGTGCCAAACCACCGTAAACGAGATCAACCATTGCTGCACGGTTGGTCAGATGGCTCATGGCGCGACGGAAGTTGTCGTCACGTAACATGGCTTGCTTGCTTGGGTTGCTCTTTTGGTTCCAGTTAAAAACAATCCATTGGCTTGAGGCTGCTGGACCGACGTTTGCACGCAACACGGCTTTCAATTTACCGCCGTCAATTGCAGCTTTCACTTGACGTAATTGGTCAGCATTGGCTGGTGCAAATGCGTCGGTATCTCCGTTTAAGAAAGCAGCCAACGAAGCGGTGACATCTTTGACAATTGCGACAGTACGACCTGCCAGGTAAGGCAAGCTGTTACCAGCAGAATTTTTATTCCATTCGCCGAAAGTTGGATTTGCAACCATCTCTAAGCGCTCGCCTGGCTTGTAGCTCTTAAATTTAAATGCACCAGATGAAACGATTTGTTCGGCTGGCGTGTTTAATGTCCACATGGCTTTGATGCCTGCTGCACCTTTGGAGGCATAGACGGGTGCAAATACATGATCTGGATACGGCGCGAAGGCTAAAGTTTCGATTGCATCAGCCGAAACCGAAGGCAAAATGGCTTGAATCGTGTCCGCATCAATTTTTTTCATTTTGATTGGCTTATCGTTGACGAAAAAACCATCGTAAGAATTCGAGCCAACATCTTCATCCGTATGAATCTTGAATGTAGTTATGAAATCATCAGCCACAATTGATTTGCCATCTGACCATTTCATACCCTTACGAAGATTCATGGTCCAAACAAGTTTATCTTTTGAAACCGTGTAACTTGCTGCCATGTAAGGAATGTAATCACCAGTTGATACATCAAACGTGAACATGCCATTGGCAGTTGTCAAAACTTGTGGAATGTTGCCTGATTCTGCTGCGGTAAATGGATTGAGCGTTTTATAATCCGAAATCGCCGAGGCACGGTACACGCCACCCTCTTTGACTTCTGATGGTTTGCTTGACGACCAAGCATCAGGGTAAACAAATGTCTGCCCAAATGCCGAACCCGCCAGCATCAGGGCTGCGGTTGCCAGTATGGCTTTCTTCATCCTAAACCTCCTCCGATATGCGCCGCTCTTACGACCCGTTTCTCGAGCCGACTGGGATTGAACCCCAAAGAGTTTTGCTATCAAGGTTCAGATTAACAGCGAATGTTTAACCAAGTCAAGCCGTTTGGCTTAAGCCATTTTAACGATCCTGACGCTGTTTTTACGCATTTGATGTCACAGTCTTGTCACAGGTTAAATTATCGCCAGCGTGAGCCGCAAATTAACCCATGCAAAACGCAAAATATACTGCCAAAACAAATAACCTCGAGCAGTGCTCGGGGTTATTTGAATACTTGTAAAGTTTAGAGTCTTACGGTGCTGAGCAAAAATGCCACAAACAAAAAAATTCCGCCAGTGTAAAGCGTTAAACGCACCAATCCACCTGTTTGACCTCTGGCATTGAGCATTTCAGAGCCGCCGCCGCCACCCAAAGAAGTTGAAAGACCGCCCTGCTTGGGTTCTTGAAGCAGCACAAAGTACACCAGAGCGGCGGCAGATACAAAAAAGATGATCAACAACGGAAAAAACAAAAATGAAGGCAATGCAATCATGGGTGGTGCTCCTTGACTCGAGAATCAAAATCCGAAACTCGAGAACTTTGGTGCCGGGAGGGGGACTCGAACCCCCACGGTTTCCCGTCCGATTTTGAGTCGGGTGCGTCTACCATTCCGCCATCCCGGCGTGGACAGCTCGAGAAATATATCAGCAATTGCGGTGTTGGTCAAG
>JAYTKL010000322.1:0-9578 GCA_043730305.1 Deinococcales bacterium
AAGTCTGTCATGGACTGAATATACAGACTTTTGTCCGTATCTCAAATGCATATTGTTGACGAATACTGGATACCATGCTATTCTATATCCATCAGCGCCCGAAAGTGGCGCATTTTTTATTGCTCAAAATCTGAACTTCCAAGATAGAATCAGGTCATGATGCCAGTCACTCGAGTCAAAATTTGTGGTTTAACCCGAGTCGAGGATGCGCTGGCAACTGAAGATGCAGGTGCAGACGCGATTGGCTTGAATTTCGTGCCAAACACCAAACGTTTTATCAGCCTGTCTCGAGCGGAGGAAATCAGTAAGGCTTTAAGTCCGTTCATGGCTCGGGTTGGCGTGTTTCGGAACGCCAGCTTTGAAACGATCCTCGAGACGGTTGAGAGCGTGGGTCTCAATTCGGTGCAATTGAATGGTCAGGAGTCGGATGATTTTGCGGCTCGAGTCGCACAGTTGCGTCCTGTCATTCGGGCGATCAGTTTTAAGCCAAACCTAAAGCTCCCAGAAAACGACACTTTGCTGATTGATGGTCTTGATCCTGGGTCTGGGCAAACTTTCGACTGGGCAGCGCTCAAAACGGTAAAACTCGAGGGCAGGCGCTGGTTGTTGGCGGGAGGTTTGAATCCTGACAATGTGGCTGCGGCGGTGCGTCAATTGCAACCCTGGTGCGTTGATGTTGCCAGTGGTGTCGAAGCTTCGGCGGGGGTCAAAGACCCTCAATTGGTCAGGGCTTTTATTGAACGCGCCAAAATGGCGCTCGAGACGCAAGCTTAGAAGTTATCCACAAGTTATCCACAGGTTTGGTCAGGGTGTGGATAACTCAAATTGGCTGGTTTTGTCTGCAACAAAAAATCAATTTTTACCGTCTAGAACAATTTAAATTTTGAATTAGCACCTGGGGCGAGGGCTTGTCAATCCCCCAAATTTGAGATCAGGGTGTGGATAACTTATCTTAAAGCAAATGGGCAAACCACACAGCATTTTGTGGGAAACAAGGCGATTGAAGACAGGAAAACACAAGCTCGAGTAGACTACAACCATGAACCAAAATCTTGAATCGTTCAAAAACCTCCTTGCAGAAATCAGTGATTTGTCGGGCATCGCCAGTGTGCTGAGTTGGGACAAGGACACCCAAATGCCGCGCGGTGGCATCGAAACCCGAGCCGTGCAGGGCGCGACCTTGGCACGCATCATTCATCAAAAAGGCACTGCGTCAGAGTTAAAAGGATTACTTTCCAACCTCGAGCCAGAATTTGCCGCCCAAGAATCGTTTGAGGGTGCGCTGGTGCGTCAGGTCAGACGCGATTTTGACCGCAAAAGCAAACTGCCCACCGAATTTGTCAGCGAATTCTCGCAAGCCCGCGCACGCTCGAGCAACGCCTGGCAGGAAGCCAGGAGCAAAAATGATTTCAAGACTTTCTTGCCGCACCTCGAGAAAATGTTTGAAATGGCTGCCAAAGCCGCCAATTATTACGACAGCTCGGTGCATCCGTTTGACGCGCTCTTGTGGGATTACGACCCAGGTTTAAAAACCGAAGACATCCGCACTATTTTTGCCGATTTACGTCTCGAGACCGTGCCACTGGTCAAAGCCATCGCTGCCAAAGGTGATGTTGCCGATTACAGTATTCTCAAGCGCCATTTTGACATCGACAAGCAAAAAGCCTTCGCGCTCGAGGTGTCCCAAGCCTTTGGTTACGACCTCAACCGAGGACGGCTCGACCCGACCGCGCATCCGTTCGCCATCAATTTCTCGAGGGACGACGTGCGCATGACCACGCGTTACGACCCCAATTACCTGCCAATGGCAATGTTCGGCACGTTCCACGAAGCAGGACACGCCATGTACGAACAAAACACGGGCGAACACTTGCGCCGCACGCCACTGGCTCGAGGTTGCTGGAGCACCGTTCACGAAAGCCAATCGCGCCTCTGGGAGAATCTGGTCGGACGATCCGAAGCCTTCTGGCAGCACTGGTTTCCCAAATTGCAAGCGTATTTTCCTGAAAGTTTAAGCGACGTGGACGCCCAGACCATGTACAAGCTGGTCAACCGTGTCCAACCCAGCCTGATCCGCGTCGAAGCCGACGAAATCACGTACAACCTGCACATCATGTTGCGATTTGAACTCGAGCTTGCCGTCTTTGAAGGAAAACTGAAAGTCAGCGAACTTCCTGAAGCTTGGAATGCCAAAATGCAGGAGTACCTCGGGATTACCCCACCCAACGACGCTGGGGGCGTGCTGCAAGACGTTCACTGGTCAGAAGCCTTATTCGCGTACTTCCCGACTTACAGCCTGGGCAACATCTTAAGCGTGCAATTGCTCGAGACTGCCAAAGAAAACCTGGGCGACGTAAACGGCATGTTCGCGGCGGGGCAGTATGCGCCCCTGCTCGGTTGGTTGATCGAGCACGTTCACCAACACGGTAAAACCTACCTGCCACCAGAATTGATTGCTCGAGCCACAGGGAAGCCACTGACGGCAAAACCGTATTTGGCGTATTTGAAAAACAAATTTAGTGATCTGTACAAGCTCTGAAAGCTCGAGGCATGAATTTACAAATTTACTTGAACACAGTTCAGATGGCGGGTATACCGTGACCGCTTTACCCAGTTGCATCAGCGAGGGTCAAACTCGAGAAGAGGCTATCATATTGTATCTCGAGTCATTAAATTAGAAAAAGTAAAAACGATTTTTGCTGTGTAGCAAAAGAATTTTCGTAGAGACGCTGCTTGCTGCGTCCACCAGAATACGGGAATTTCCACAAAATGCAGATCATTTGGTTTTGCTTTTGCCCCGAATTACGACAGTCCCTCCTTGTGAATCCTCACCCCGACACGGTAAGCTCGCTGTCTTGACCATATGCTACACCTCACGGGCATGGTCGCTGTCTTGACCATATAATGCACCTCACGGGCATGGTCGCTCGAGATTTTTAAACCAGCAAAACTTGAAAGGAAATCATGCAACCCACAAACCCACTCAAATCACTCAAAGAAGGCACTCTCATGGCGATGGCAACCGACATGAACAGCGCTCAAGCCGTCGCCACCGCTTTAATCCCTCGTTTTGGTCTCGAGATCACGGTGGACGGCGATCAATTGCAAGTCAATGTTGCCGAACTGAACACGGGGCATGACATTCGCATGGCGCGGGAAGTTGCGGCTGCCGTGCAGGAAGCCATGCGCCAGTTGGTGATTAAAATTGATGATTTCATCGAGAAGAACCCGAGTGCCACCACGGGCGGCACGACCAACACGACTGTCTTGCCAAGCTAAGGCAAAAAATTGCTTTTGAAGGCTCGAGCTTTACGACTCGAGCTTTTTTTGTGATCTGGAATTGCGTTTCTCGAGTTATTTTGTTTTGTACCACGATTTGATAACACTCGAGTTTCATGGTTTTAATTATGCAATGTAATTGAGTGCACAACACTCAAGTTTATTGTGTGCTTTAATTCATCTCAAGCGACCATGCCCGTTAGCGGTTTCGCCCGTTAGCGCCCAAGCCCGTGAGGTGCTGCTTTAAGGGCAAGAAGGTGCGTCTTGAAACCAAGAAGGTGCGTTTTATGGTCAAGAAGAAATGGGCGTGTCACCAAACCGCCCTAAATAAAAGGAGAAAATCATGATGTACCGTCAAATGAACAGCCGCGCCGTCAACCCCTGGAAACTCATGGACGAGGTACTTTCAAGCCTCGAGAACACCCAAACCGCAACCCAAACCCCACGCAGCACCGCCAACACCACTGGCGTCGATGTGCTCGAGGCAGCCGATCACCTTTTGGTGCGTGTCAATCTTCCAGGCGTGAAGCCTGAGAATCTTGACCTCAATCTCGAGAAAAGCGTTTTGACCTTGACTGCCAAAACCGAACCCGAGGCATTGCCTGAAGGTGTGAAATACATCTGGCGCGAACGTACCCAGGGCGAAGTCAAGCGTCAGATCAACCTGCCCGAGCGTCTTTCGCACGACGGTATCGAAGCCAAACTCGAGGATGGTGTCTTGACCGTCAAATTGATGAAAGCCCCCGAGTCCACGCCCAAGAAAATCACTGTCGCCAGCGCCGCCAGTGTCAACGCTTAAACCAAACTTTCTTCTTGTTCCAAAGTTTCCCCGACTTTCCCCTGAGTCGGGGAAACTTTTTTGCCGTACACTCGAGTCATGCTTTTAAGTGTCATCATTCCCACCCACAACCGCATGAACCTGCTCGAAAAATGCCTGTCCGCGCTCGAGCTTCAAACCTGGCACGAGTTTGAGGTGATTGTTGCCGTCGATGGCAGCACGGACGGCACACTGGCACTCTTGGAGGCGGTCAAACGTCGCCAGCCATTTGCACTAACCGTTATTTCCCAAGCGCAAGCTGGACGATCTGCTGCCCGCAATGCCGCCATGAAAGCCGCGACGGGCGAGATTTTGCTGCTCTGCGACGATGATTTGCAACTCGAGCCTGAAACCCTGGCGCGACACCATGCCTTCCATGAAGTGTTTAAAAATTGTGTTGCGATTGCCGCCGTGCGCTTTCCAGACGGTGTGACCCGTTTTCCCACACGCCCAGGTTGGATGAACTTCTCGGGTTGTAACGCCAGCCTGCCCAGACTTGCGGCGCTCGAGGTTGGCTTGTTTGATGAGAGCCTGGGCGGTTACGGCGGTGAAGACCTCGAGTTTGGTTTGAGGCTTGAGCGGCACGGACTAAAATTTAAGGCGCTTGCAGATGCGGGCGCGTATCACGATGGGACTCGAGTGCCAAATCCTGAAAAAGCTTACTCGGCTGGGCGGCAAGCGGTACAGATTGCGCACAAGTACGGAACGGCGGTGGCGTTGCAACTGGGGGTTCACGAAACGTTACTGACCGCCAAACGCGCTGTGTTGAATCCGATTGGCGACGCGATTTTGGGCAAAGACCCGAATTACGCTTTTGAACGCGCTTATTTAAAGGGCGCTCGAGATGCTTGGAGCGACCTCGCCCGCTAGGTGCATTATGAGGTCAAGAGAGCGACCTCGCCCGTTAGCGCGAACAGCGCGTCAGGTGCATCTTGGAATCAAGACAGGTGCATTTTGAGGTCAAGAGAAGAACTCGAGGGTTCGACTACACCTTGACTTCATGCCCATCCGATAGCGTGAATCAAATCTTGAGTTTTAAAAGGAGTTGGTGTGCGAGAAAATGAACCTTTGATTGACGAATCCGAGAACAATCCAGCGTTATCAAACGTCATCGAAAAAAACATTCGTACCATGATTGGCTTGCGCCTCAAAAATGCTCGAGAGCGCACGCTTCAAGACCGAATTGCGGATGGTATCACCGATTTTGCTGGAAATTTAAAATTTGTTTACATCCATGTGATCTGGTTTGGCGGATGGATTTTGCTGAACACCGGCAAGCTGGGTGTCAAAGCGTTTGACCCATTTCCTTACGGTTTATTAACCATGATCGTCTCGCTCGAGGCAATTTTCTTGTCCACGTTTGTCATGATTTCACAAAACCGCATGAGCGACGAAGCCGAACGCCGCGCCAACCTGCATTTGCACATTGGATTGTTGACCGAGCACGAGACGACCAGGATTTTACAGATGCTCGACGCGATTCAGGACAAGCTGGGCATCGAGAACGATTCTGACAGCGAACTTGCCGACCTCGAGATGGAAACCAAACCCGAAGATGTGCTTGCCGAAATTGAGAGATTGCAAAAACATACCGTCCACAAAAAAATAAAACTTTAAAACACGCGTAAATTCATCATCATGACAAAATGCGAGATGCTGCCTGCGATCACAAAACCATGCCAGATTTCGTGTGCGCCAACCAGACCTTTTTTTGGTGTTCGTGAGGCGTAAAACGGCACGCCAAAGGTGTACATCAGACCGCCAATCACCATTGCAACGATGGCGATGACTGGAAACCTACTTAAAAATTGCGGCAGCAAAAATACGCCAAACCAACCCATTAAAACGTAAAACGTGACAGACAACCACTCTGGCGGCAAGGTCAGGCTTTTGATCAATACCCCAACCAACGACAGCGACCAAATGGCAATCAAAACAATGTCGCGCCAGGGTTGCTCGAGTCCAGTCCAGACGATGGGCGTGTACGTGCCCGCGATCATCACGTAAATTGCGGCATGGTCAAAACGCCGCAAGCCCTCCTCGAGTTTGGCTGTACCCTTGACGCCGTGATGAAGCGCACTTGCCAGGTACACCAGCATCATACTCGAGCCGAAGACCAGAAATGCCCAGTGCAAGCCTGTTTTCCAAGCCAGAATCAGGGTAAAAATAAATGCCATGAAAAACCCTGCGCCGTGCGTCAGGGCGTTGATCGGTTCACGTAAAGAGTAAAAGAATCGTGCCACAGCCGTCAGTCTAGTGCGTTTTCATGAGCGGCGTGAAGTTTATTGAAACGTTATGACAACGGACCGCGTATCTGACTTGAGTTGCTATTGTGGCGCTCGAGAATCGGTAGAATCTCGAGGCGAGACCAAATGCCAAATTTAAAGATGACCCAATGAACACCTGCGCGTACTGCCTTGCCCCTGTGCCGCCCGACGCCGTCAGTTGCGGGTCGTGCGGAATGCCGATAGCCAGTGGGTTGCATTTAAAAGCTGGCACGGTAATAGGGTTTGGGCGTTATCGTCTGGATGCCACCCTTGGACGCGGCGGGTTTGGGCTGACTTACAGGGGCTTTGACCGTCAACAAAACCGTGTGGTGGCGATCAAAGAATTGTTTTTAGATGGCTCAATACGCCGTGAAACCAAAGTCATTCCACCCGCCAGCCTGAAATCCACTGATTTCGATGCCGCTCGAGTTTCGTTCTTAAACGAGGCACGCACAATGGCACGGTTCTCGCACTCGAGCATTGTCGGAGTGCTGGACACGTTTGAAGACAACAACACGGCGTACATGGTCATGGAATTTGTTGAGGGCGAAAGCCTGGGTGATCGGTTGACCCGCAGCAAAACCTTGACGCCTGCCGAGGTCGAACGAATCGGAATTGCCGTAAGTGAAGGTTTAGCCGTGGTTCACAGCGCCAATTTGCTGCACCGCGACATCAAACCTGACAATATTTTATTGCGCAACGACGGACGCGTGATTTTAATAGACTTCGGTTCGGCACGCGATTTTAGCCTTGGGCAGCAAGTTCAACACACGCGTCTGGTCACACCAGGCTACGCGCCCCTCGAGCAATACCAAAGCCAGGGGCGTTTTGGACCGTACACCGACGTTTACGCGCTCGGGGCAACTTTGTATCACGCCCTGACGGGAACACTGCCAGCCTCGAGTTTGGATCGTGCGGCATTAAGTGTCAGCAAGGGTAACAAAGCCACGCTCGAGTCACCCAGGGTTTTACAACCCCAAATGTCGGCGGCGCTCGAGAAAGCGATTCTGTGGGCGCTCGAGATTCGGGTCAATGCGCGACCTCAGACGGCGTTGGCGTTTCAGGAAGCCTTGATGGGTGGGAATAAACCCCGCAAGGTTGCCCAGAAACCTGTGGCGGTCAGTGTGCCGCTCAGTACCCCAAATTTGGACTTGGCAAAACAAAAACTGATGCTGCTCGAGGATGGTTTAAAACCTGTTTCAAACGTTTGGATTTGCCCATCGTGTCGCACGGGGCAGATGCTCGAGGTGACACCATCTGACAACTGCCCCGTCTGTCAAAAACCTGGCATGAAATTTCCTGATGCCGCGCCAAAACTGTGCTGTCCAGATTGTGCCCAAGCCAGTTTGGAATTGATGGTCAGCACGAATGACGCCAGAAGCAATTTTTACTTTTATCAACAACTGGGTTTAACAATAAACGAAATCGCGCCCGCCAAAAACCTTCACTGTCCAGCCTGCGAAAAAGGCGAGTTGAAACCGCCCAAACCCGTAACCAGCCTGATCTGCCCATCCTGCCGTGGTCGGACGCTCGAGAATCGCGTCCCAAACCGTAGGCTCTGCCCACATTGCCGCGCTGGAAATCTCGAGGCGTTCAAGACCGATCAGGCGTGCTGCCCCAATTGCAAGGTTGGGCGCATCACACAAACCAGCAAACGCAAATTTGTCTTTATGACGGAGCACCGCGCCAATTGCGACCACTGCGACGCGACCTGGGACACGCAACATCCGCACTGGAAGTTGCTGAACGCCACGGGCGAACTGGCGGATCAAATTGGGGTGGCGTTCACCCCCGAAATTTGGGAGAAAATGTCAGCACGAGGACGAAGCGGCACGGTCTGCAACCACTGTCACAGCGAATTTGACCAGCAACCCGACGGGCGTTTCAAGTTCGCCTACAGCTTTGAGCAAACCCCGCTTTTGCACAAGAGCATGACCGCGCTCGAGTGGGCAAAACTCGCGCACCGAATCGCGCCGCACCGTGGCACGCAACATTGCCTAGATTGCAGCTCGGAGTTTGACTTGGACGCTGGCAACATGACCCTGCTCAGCAGCCCATTGCTGCGCGATCAGATCGGTCAAACCCATCCGCTCGAGGCTTGGAAACGACTGGCTTCGGGCAAACGCAGCATCCAGGACGGCGTGCTGTGCGAAACTTGCAACGCCGAATGGGATTGGGTCGGCACGGTTAACCCAGGCGAGCGATTGCTGAAACTGATTCATGTCGGACGCAGCCAAAGCAAACTGCCTTTGGGTTTAACCCTCAGCACCGATTACAGCGCCTTTAAAAAGGCAGGCAAAAACACTGGTTTAGAGGGACTGGTTTGCAAAAATTGCGCCTCGGAATGGGACGAAACCGCGCCCAAAGTCTTCACGCAAACCCGCGTGCGCGGCGCGAAAATGCTGGCAGCCACGCCAAGCATGGGCATCGAACGCCTGCTGGCACTGGGGCAATCGCGCAGCATGGGTCGTAAAACCGCCACCGTGCCAGGTCCAACTTGCAGCCACTGCGCCTCGGAATGGGTGGTTCAAGGACAAGCTTGGGATTCAGTCGCCAGCTTTCAAACCCCCTGGTCGGCGCAGAATCAAACTTGGGAACTCGTCTCGAGTTTCAAACCCTCATTGGTCGGAATGCAGCTTCCAAGTGAGGCTTGGGGTTATCTGGCGGCAGGCAAACAACACGCCAACGCGGGTGTCAAATGCAACACTTGCGCCACCGAACTTGACTTGAAAAACTCGAGTTACAGCCTTGGCAATGTCAGCCGAAGCAAAGACGACTGGATGCGATTTGCGCTTGGGAAACCACTGGCGGCAGATGTCGCACAGCTCAAACTCGAGGCTGAAGCCGCATTTTTAAAAGCCATCGAGAACGCGGAATGGCAGCAAGTCACCACGGGATTCCCACGGGTTTTGGGCACGGGTGAGCGAATGCTGTTTGTGCTCGAGGGACAACTGGGCAAAAAAGAGGCTTTGGAATACGTCCCAGGCAACTTTGGACGGGTCTGGTTCACCAATCAACGAATTATTTTTGAAGGCGTCAGCTTGCAAAAAGACATTGAAGTTTTGATTGACAAACTCGAGCGTACCGTTGTTTCCCCGATGACCAGCCAACCCGAGACCCTGCACCGAATCTGGCTCGAGCGCAATGACCGCAAACGCCCCATCATCTTGTTTTGCCGTGGTTTAAACGTTTCCCTGAGCAGTGGCAGCGCCAAA
>JAYTKL010000323.1:0-12376 GCA_043730305.1 Deinococcales bacterium
CCGTGCTTGGCGGGTGACTCGAGGGGAGAATTCGCTCGAGTGTGAGATTGATTCGCGGGATTTTGCGGATTTTAACTTTCCGTTTCCAATACGCATGAAAGTGATTTATGCCCTGAAAGACAATATTTTTGAGACGCAACTCGAACTCGAGAATGTTGGGCGTAGCAGAATGCCGGCAGGTTTTGGTTTGCATCCGTATTTTGTACGCAAATTGGCTGACAGCAACGACGTTCAACTTCAGTTTGGGGCGGCAGGAATTTACGAAACGGATTCAAGTTTTATTCCGAGCACGGGCATGAACCCGATTCCCAAAAACTTTGATTTTTCAAAGGCGCGGTTTATTGGTGACACGGCAATCAACCATGTGTTCGGTGGTTGGAACGGTACGGCACTGCTCGAGTATGGCAGTAAAACTTTGAAGCTCGAGGCGAGTGAGGTCTTCTCGCATTTGTGCGTGTTCGCCTCGCCTGATGGGACACTGGCGGTTGAACCGATTTCGCATTGCACGGACGGTTTTAACTTGTTTGCCCAAGGGGTTGAAGGCACGGGTGTTTGTGTGCTCGAGCCTGGTGAAATTTTGGCTGGTTGGGTGCGTTTGGCTTTGGGTTAAACTAAACGCAATGAGCATCGAAATTTTAGAGAACAACTTTTGGAAACTTGCCGTTCACCCGCGTTTGGGCGCGAGTCCTGTCGCGCTCGAGGCGATGGCGAATGGGGCTTGGCAAGCTGTGATGCGTCCAACGAATCCTGAATTGCTTGGTGGTGAGAGCAGTGCGGGTTTCTCGAGTTATAACCTCGCGCCGTACTCGAATCGCATCAAGAACAACAAGTTTGTGTTTGAAGGTCGTGAATACAAGCTTCAACCCAATTGGGCAGATGGCATCCTGACCATTCACGGCGACATTCGCAACCGCGAATTGGCAATGACCCGCAAGGAAAACGCGCTCGAATTTTGCTACGACTCGAGAACCGTGACCGATTCTAATTATCCGTTTTCTTACACGTTTAAAACCAGGTACGCACTCGAGAATGAAGTGTTCGTCTCGCATCTCGAGGTGCAAAACGTTGGGGATGTACCAATGCCTGCCGGACTGGGTTATCACCCGTATTTCATGTCAACTTTTTTAGGCTCGAGCGCCGCACCCAAACTGCAATTTCAAGCCGGCAGCGTGTACTTGACCGACACCACCCGCATTCCTGACGGCGGCAGTCAAGCGATTCCAGCCGAACTGGATTTCTCGAGTCCCAAAGCTGCAACTGGATTTTTTATTGACAATGTTTACAATGACTGGGATGGCGTGGCAACCTTAACTTGGACTGGCAGCGGTTATGGTTTGCGGATCGAGGGCGACCCGATTTACAAGCATTTTGTGGTCTTTAACGGCGATCCTGACGGAACGGTGGCACTCGAGCCTGTCTCGCATTGCACGGATGGTTTTAACCTTTTGGCGCGGGGCGTTTCAAACACGGGCGTCAGGATTTTAGCGCCTGGGGAAGTGCTGGCGGGTTCGATGAGATTAAAACTCGAGAAGTACAGCTAAATTTATCTGAAAGCTCAAACCCACCACATTGAAATCACATTATTTGCGTCGCTCACGGTTCGATCATGCTGCTCCCATATAGTTTCTAAAAACACTATTCCAAGGGGTAACTATGAAACGATCTGTACACAGCCTGCTTGCACCGATTCTTTTCATGATCTTGATGGCTTGCAACCCATCCATTCAGACCACGTTCAAACTCAAAGCCCAAGATTTAACCCTCGCGCAGGGTGCTTCTGGGTCAATCACCTTGACCGTCGAACGGGACGCCAGCGACACCACGCCCATTGATCTGGTGTTGGAACAGGCGGACGGTTCGGCGTTGCCAACAGGTTTAAGCGGCACGTTCAGTCCCAACCCTGTCACGCTTGGCTCAGGATCATTAAACATTGCGGCAAGCAGCACGTTGGCGGCAAAAACCTATGCGCTTCAAGTCAAAGGCAGTGCGGGTGGCTCGAGTCAAACGGTGGCTTTTAATCTGATTGTCGAAACGGCAAAAACCTTTAGCCTGAGCATTGATCCCGCCAGTCTTGGTGTGGTTCGAGGTCAATCTGGCACGGTCAATGTAACTTTAAGCCGCACCAATTTTACTGATCCAATTGATGTCAGCTTGCAAGGGACGGGCGGTGCAGCACTGCCAGCAGGTATCAGCGCAACGTTTACGGCAAGTTCCACTGGTGGCAGTTTTAACATTGTGGTCGCCAACACCACCGCCGTCCAAGAACATGCGCTCGAGGTCAAAGCCGTGGGTGGTGCAATCACCAAAACCACAGCCTTGCTTTTGAATGTCACCGCGCCAGCCGCCAGCGATTTGACGCTCGAGTTAAACCCCAGCACGGTGCAGGTGACGCAAGGCTTAAATGGTACGGTGGCTGTGACCTTAACGCGCACAAATCTTTCGGGTGATGCCACCATCAGCTTGCAAGGGACGGGCGGCGCGGCATTGCCAGCAGGCATTTCATCGGCTGGCACGATCATTGCCGCACTCACGGGCAGCATGAACGTTGCTGTCGCCGCCAGCGTCGCCGTGCAAAGTTACACGCTCGAGGTCAAAGCGCTGGTAGGCGGAATCACCAAAACCAAAGCCTTGACCGTGAATGTCGTCGCTCCAGCCGTCTCAGATTTCTCGGTGGCGCTCAACCCTGTCACGCTCAGCCTCGAGCAGGGCAAGACGGGCAGTACCGTGGTTGGCATTGTCCGCAGCAATTTGACTGCCGACATCACCCTCAGTTTGCAGGGCGCGGGTGGGGCAGCACTGCCAACGGGCATCAGCGCCGCGAACGTCACGGCATCTGGCAACACTGGCACGCTGAACATGGCTATGGCTGCAACGACCCTTGCCAAAACGTACGCGCTCGAGGTCAAAGCCGTTGGGGGCAGTGTGACCAAAACCACACCGTTTACCTTGACGGTCACAGACACAGCGAACTTCACACTCTCGAGCACCCCAAGCAGTTTAAGCCTTGAGCAGGGCAAATCTGGCACGGTGAGTGTGACACTGACGCGAACCAACTTCACGGCAACCATCAATGTCAGCCTGCAAACTGCGGGCGGCACTCCTGCGCCAACGGGATTCACCTCGAGTTACACGGGGACAACGCTGACCGTCAATGTGGCTGCGGGTGTCGCCGCACAAGTCTATAACCTCGAGATCAAAGCCGAGGGTGGCAGCATTATCAAAACCGCGCCACTGGGCTTAACCGTGACTGCCAAGCCCGATTTGACCTTGGCAACCACCTCGGCGCTGACGGTTGAACCAAGCTATTCGGGCAATGTGAGTATTACCCTGACCCGCACTGGATTCACGGGTGCTGTGGCGGTCAGCCTGCAAGGTGCAAGTGCAGCAAATTTACCAATGGGCATCAGTGCCGCGCCGCTCAGCCTGACGACTGACACGGGAACACTGGTGATTGACGTGGCAAGCACGGCTACCGCACAAACCGTCAACCTCGAGGTGAAGGCAGTTGGCGGTGTGACCAAAACCGCCACGATAAGCCTAACAGTTTTGGCAGCCCCGTTTGCGGTCAACAAAGCCACCCAAACGATCTTGCAATGGTCGGGACAGGTCGGAGATTTCCTGTCGGCAACCTCCAATGACCCAACCCTTGCCAATTACACAACACCGATTGATGCGACGGGCTTGGTCAGTTATGACCTGCCTGTTCCAACCGTCTTGAGCGACCCGGCGACCTTACTTGCAACCTATTGTACCCAAGGAACAACAAACCTGACGTTTAGCCCAAATACCGCTAAGGGTTCAGAACGTCAATTTGGTGCGCCAAGTGCCGGTCAATATGGATCGCTGGTCATCAGTAATGATCCCATCACCACACCGCCAAAAATAGGACTCGAGCAAGCTTTTGTGGTGTATGTGGATGGCGATGTTAATGTTGGTGGAACATGTCAAGGCACGAACGGAGCAGTCGTCAGCGTCACGGTCAATGCGCAACTCAAACAAGGTTGGAATATTCTGGTCGGCAAAGTGGTTTCGATCACTGGACAATTGGGTGAAATTGGGGTCGAAGTGACCAGCCGCACCAGTGTTCCTGCCAGGTACGCTTGGCGTTGGTATCAACGCTAATTCAATAAAAAATCTGTCAAAAGCTCGAGAAACCTTTTTGGCTTTTCGAGCTTTTCACTTAAATTGGGGAATCCGCATTGCACACTGCACCAGCCAAACACCAATCGCGGGTAAGCTGAAAGCATGTCAAACCGTCAAACCATTTACGCAGGTCACGTGGTCACGCTCGAGATTGAGGACAGCAAATGGGAGATCATTCGGCACAAAGCCGCCGTGGCGATCCTCGCCATTGAAGACGGCAAAATGCTGATGGTCAAACAATACCGACCCGCGATTGAAGCTTTCACGCTCGAGATTCCGGCTGGTTTGATCGAAGACGGTGAGGATGTTTTAACGGCTGCCGCTCGAGAGTTTGCCGAAGAATGCAGTTTGGGCGGGGATTTAACAATTTTGACCCGTTTTTACAGCTCGCCAGGTTTTACCGACGAATTGCTGCACTTGGTTTATGCCACGAACCTTCACGAGGCTTTTGGCACGCCCGACGAGGACGAGGACATCACGCTCGAGTGGATAAGCCCCGAAGATTTAATCGCGGGGGCGCTAGCGGGTACTGTTCAGACTTCATCGCCAGGAATTGCCGCCGCGTTTTACGCCCTGAATCTTGCCGAGAGCTAAGGCTTCCAGATTGTTCAAAGCGCCGCTCGAGGTATCTCTTCTCCCTGTTTTTAGAACAGCATGATCCTGCCCTTGGGCTGTCCAATGTGGCAAGATCAAAGAACTCAAGGCTTATCCACAGCTTATCCACAGGCATTCGGGAGAACGTATGAACAGGCATTTTGGAAAAGATCAAGCATGAAACTCGAGCGTGCCGAATTGCGCGTGGTGAGACTGCCGTTAAAGTTCAGGTTTGAAACCTCGATGGGGGTCGAAACCGAAAAGGTCTTTCCCCTGTTGCGGTTGCATTCAGACGGTTTGGAAGGAATCGCTGAGGGCGTGATGGACGATAAATTTCCGGTGTTCAGGGAAGAGACTGTGCAAAGCGCCATGACCTTTCTCGAGGAATTTTTGCCCAGATTGATGGGACTTGAATTTGCCAATCCTGAAGCCTTGGCGCGTTACCTCGAGCCGTACCGTGGGAATTACATGGCAAAAGCCGTGATTGAAATGGCGTTCTGGGATTTGTGGGCACGTCATTTGGGAACACCCCTGCATCGTTTGCTGGGTGGCGTGCGCGAAATGATTCCGGTGGGGGTCAGCATCGGCATTCAAAAAGACATTCCAACCACACTCGAGCTGGTGGCGGATCATGTCGCGCAAGGTTACAAGCGCGTGAAACTGAAGATCAAACCAGGTTGGGATATCCAGCATGTGACGGCGGTACGGGCGGCATTCCCAAACATCAACCTGACCGTGGACGCCAACAGCGCGTACTCACTGGCGGATGCTCGAGTCTTTCAGGCGCTGGATGGGCTGCAACTTGATTACATCGAGCAACCGCTTGCCTGGAACGACATTCATGACCACGCTAAATTGCAAGCCATGATCGCCACGCCGCTGTGCCTGGACGAAAGCATCTCGAGCGCCCAAGATGCGCGTAAAGCCCTTGAAAGCAAAGCTTGCCGCGTGATCAACATTAAAGTCGGACGGGTTGGCGGGCATCTCGAGGCGCGAAAAGTTCATGATGTCGCGGCGGCGTTTAATGCACCAGTCTGGTGCGGTGGGATGCTCGAGGCTGGGATTGGACGGGCGCACAACATTCATTTAAGCAGCTTGGCGAATTTCAGCAAACCGGGCGATACCAGTTCTGCAAGTCGTTATTTTGACACCGACATCATCAACGAAGCCCTCGAGGTGACAAGTGGTTTGATGCCGATTCCGGCTGGGGCTGGCATTGGCGTGAGTTTGAACCAAGCGTTCCTCGAGACGGTGACGCTGCAACAACAGGAATTTAAAGCATGAATTACGAATTGCGTGAAATCACGGGCAACACTGAGATGCAGAACCTCGCGGTGCTCGAGCGCGAAATCTGGAATTCGGATCATGTGCCAGCCGAACTGTACCGCGCCATGCAGGACGAGGGTGCTCTGCTGGCGGGCGCTTTTACCGAAAATACTTTGGTCGCGTTCGTTTTCGGTTTTCCAACCAAGATTCCAGGCGTGCAACACTCGCACAGTTTGGGCGTCAAACTCGAGCATCGGGCGGCAGGGTTGGGCGCGAAGCTAAAATGGTTTCAACGCGATTGGTGCTTGGCGAGGGGCATTCACACCGTGCATTGGACTTACGACCCACTTCGAGTCCCGAACGCGAAGCTCAACATCGGCAAACTTGGTGCAACCGCCAGCACGTACTTTGAGGATTATTACGGCACGTTAACCGGCATCAACGCCGGCGCACCATCAGACCGTGTGATGGCTGAGTGGGTTTTAAATGACCCTCGAGTGATCGCAAGGCAGTTTGGACAGCCCGAAACACTTCCAGACGCGCCAGAGGTCAACACAGTGGGCGGCAAATACCCTGGTGAAATCAAGCTCGAGCTTGACGCCCCGTACCTCAAAATGCGATTACCCAACGATTACTCAAGCATCCTGAGCGAGAACCCAGACTTGGCGCTGGCATGGCGCTTGCATGGACGCCAAATCTTGCAACACTATTTTGCCAAAGGCTACCGCATTGCAGAGTTTACGCTTCTAAACAGCGCGGGGTACTTGCTCGAGAAAATCTCTTGAAACTGAATCCTAGGTTCACCAAGCTTCGGGTGTGCGGTAAGCAATCAAAGCGCTGTACATGACAGCACCGTTGGCTAAAACCGTGGTCGAAAAAATGATATGCCCCAAGACCACATCCGTTCCCAGGTCGTGAACAAAACGGTTCAGGCGTTCTTCAAAAATATCCGCATCGGGTGAGGTAATCAATTTAAACTCGGTCATGGTCTTGATTATGACGGATTTTGCTGGCTCGAGTTGTGCGTTTTAACCGTGCGACCTGCTGCCTCGAGCAATACTTCAGGAAAATTCCCAATTAGGGCATTCACGCCCAGTGCAATCATGTTCTGGGCAATCTCGAGGTCGTTGATCGTCCAGGTGTTGACCTTCCAACCACGTTTTTTGGCGCGTTGCATTAGTTCTGGAGTCACATCGGCATGGTACGGATGAATGGCTTTCACACCCAGCAGCACGGCGCTCCAACCATTCTCGAGCAACCATTTTGGTTCGGTATTGTTTTCATACAGCAAGCCAGTTTCCAGACCAGAATCGGCAAAGCGCACCCGTGCAAGGCTGGCAGGATTAAAACTCGAGACGATCACGTTGCTGCGCATTCCAGTTTCTTTGATGCACTTGACGACCTCGAGTTCGCGGTTGTCGGTTGATAAACCGCTTGATTTGATTTCGACATTGACAAACGCATTGATGCTTTTCGCCCACTCGAGCACCTCCTCGAGCCTTGGGGCGCGTCCGTTCATTGGCAGGATTGCGGCTTCAACTTCACTCGAGTTTAAGGCAGCGATAAGACGACCATCGGGCAAATGGAAGTCGTGATGAACAACCAGCACGCCATCCAACGTTCGCTGAACGTCCAATTCCACGCCATCAAGTCCCGCGTCCATCGCCGCTTGAAACGAAGGCAGGGTATTCTCTCGAGCGACGTTCGGACTGCCACGGTGTCCAAGCAACATCACAGATTTCATAGGGCTAGTGTACCGAAATTTGATAGAAAAACTGCTCAACACTTGTTTTCCCATCAAAGTAACAAAAATGGTAATTTCTAGTGTGTCCACAGCCTATCAGAGTTTATATTGGGCGAATTCTTTAAGCCTTCAAGGTGCAAGTGGGGCGCTTGAAGCACTCTCGAGAAGCATTGCCAGCGCTCGAGTAGACCTAAATCCGCATCAAGTGGACGCAGCCTTGTTCGCTGTACGTTCACCGTTGTCAAAAGGTGTGTTGCTTGCCGACGAAGTGGGGTTAGGTAAAACCATCGAAGCTGGCTTGGTATTGTCGCAACGTTGGGCAGAACGAAAACGAAAAATCTTACTGATTTTACCAGCAACCCTGCGTAAACAATGGCAACAAGAACTTGAAGAGAAATTCTCGCTTTCCACCATGATACTCGAGACTGCTTCCTTTAAAGCCGCTTTGAAAGCAGGATTGTTAAATCCTTTTGAGCAAAAAGATCGTGTCGTGATTTGCTCATACCAATTTGCCAGTGCCAAACGGCTCGAGATGGGTCTTGTGGCATGGGATTTAATTGTTATCGATGAAGCACATCGTTTACGCAATGTTTACAAAGCATCAAATAAAATGGCGAACAACATCAAAATAGCTCTTGAAAACAAACCCAAAGTGCTGTTAACGGCAACGCCATTACAAAATTCGTTGCTCGAGCTGTTTGGTTTGGTCAGCGTGATAGACCCGCACGTTTTTGGAGATATTGATTCTTTCCGTGAACAATTCATGCGCCCCCAAAACGAACATGGGCGCAATAAACAATTGCGTGAACGTTTACAAACCGTTTGCAAACGCACTTTGCGTAAACAAGTTCTGGAATACGTGCAATTCACGAAGCGCATTCCACTGACCCAAGAATTTACACCAAGCGACGATGAACAAAATCTGTACGAACAAGTCTCGAGTTACTTGCAACGAGAACAACTGACGGCACTGCCCGCCAGTCAGCGCAGCTTGATGACATTGGTCTTGCGTAAACTCCTGGCATCCTCAACTTTTGCCATTGGCGGCACGCTCGAGAAACTGGTACAACGTTTACTTGACATTAAAAAACGCTCCGTTGGGACAACGGAGCTTACGGTAGCGCTCGAGGATTTTGAGGGTTTAGAAGAACTCGAAGAAGAGTGGCAAGAGTCAGAAGAAAAACCCGAGGAAACTTCTAAAAACTCAGAACTGATTCTGCTCGAGGAAGAACTTCGAGCCTTACAAGAATACGCCGCCCTTGCCAAACGAATTCGCAACAATGCCAAAGGTTCGGCGTTGCTGATTGCCCTCAAAACCGCCTTAGATAGAGCCGACGAACTTGGCGCAGCGCGTAAAGCCGTGGTTTTTACCGAATCGCGCCGCACCCAAGAGTACCTGCAAAGCCTGCTCGAGGAAAGTGGTTATGCGGGACAAACCGTGCTGATAAACGGCACGAATACCGATTCGCAATCCAAAAAGATTTACCAGCGCTGGTGTCAACGTCATGCGGGTTCGGATTTGATTTCAAACTCCAGAACTGCCGACACCAAAGCCGCCATTGTCGAAGAGTTCCGCAACCACGCCACAATCCTGATTGCCACAGAAAGTGCTGCCGAAGGGGTCAATCTTCAGTTTTGTTCGTTGGTTGTCAATTACGACCTGCCCTGGAATCCGCAACGGATTGAGCAACGCATTGGACGCTGTCATCGTTACGGACAAAAACACGATGTTGTCGTGGTCAACTTCCTGAATGCCCGAAACGAAGCCGATCAGCGCGTGTATCAGTTGCTCGAAGAAAAATTTAAGCTCTTTGATGGGGTCTTCGGTGCAAGTGACGAAGTGCTAGGCGTGCTGGAAAGCGGTGTGGACTTCGAGAAACGCATTGCCCAAGTTTACCAAACTTGCCGCACACCGGCAGAAATCAAAGCCGGTTTTGATGCCCTTCAAGCCATGCTTGAAGCCGAAATTCAAAACCGCATGAGCCAAACCCGCCAAACGCTGCTCGATCACTTTGACGAAGATGTCCATAAACGCTTAAAAATGCGACAAGAGGAAGCAAAAGCCACTCTCGAAACCCGACAACAAACACTGCTCGAGATTACACGTTACGAACTGGGGTTACGCGCAGAATTTGACCAAAACAGGTCTTGTTTTTTTTACACCAACGCTCAAAATGAGCGAAAATGCTACTGCTTGCACTGGCAAGATGTGACCGCCTTAGAAGCGAATTTTTACAACCAAGAACACCCTGTGGCTCAAGAATTGATTCAAAATGCGCTTGGTCGCCAATTACCACCCGCCCAACTCGAATTTAATTTGACCAAGCACCCTGGTAAAATCAGTGCGCTCGAAGCATTGATCGGTCAACGCGGCTGGCTCGAGGTGAGTAAGTTAAGTGTTCAATCTTTGGAGACAGAAGAATTTTTGATTCTGGCTGCCAAAACTGAAGATGGTGAGATTTTAGATCAAGAACTCTGCCATAAATTGCTTGGGATTCAGGCTCAAGAAGTGACCGTAATCAATCAAATACAGTCGCTCGAGAAAATCCGAACTCCCCTTGTGACCGAACGCCTGGGCGAGGTGGATGCCCGAAACGCCAAGCATTTTGATGAAGAAGTCCAAAAACTCGATCATTGGGCAGAGGATTTAAAATTTGGTTTAGAACGCGAAATCAAAGACTTAGACCGAGAAATTCGTGAAACACGACGCAACGCTTCACTCGCTGTAACTTTAGCAGATAAACTCGAGGGACAAAAGCTGATCAAAACCCTAGAAGCCAACCGTACCAAAAAACGTCGTGACCTTTACGACTCTCAAGACGAAATAGACCAACGTCGTACTGTACTGATTGAATCTGTCGAAGGGCAATTAAAATCAAAAACGAGTCTCGAGCAACAATTACGCGCTTATCAGAGTACCTTGCAAGCCCAGCAAGTATGGCAGAAAAATCAAAAAACGTTTGAAACAGCACAACAAGCGCTCGAGGAAATCAATACCCAAACCCTAACAACCGCCAGCAAATTGACTGGTCAGTTGTACAGCATTCTCGAGGCAGTCCAGCAGCATTTCATGCACACTGCCAGCCCCGATGCCCACTGCCCAATTTGTCAACAAACCATTGAGCCAAATGAACTTCAAAGCGCAATCAACTCGCGTTTAGCCGAAGCGGCACAAATCAAAGTTCTGAACCAACAACGTACCGCAAACCAAGCAGATTTTACCAAAGCAGAAGCAAGACTCGAGACCGCCAAAACCAGCTTTTTAACGGCAGTCAATCAATTTAATCTGATGCTCAAGACTGAAGCACAATACTCGGGTGTCATGAACATTGAAAACCTTATGTTATGGCTCGAGGGACTGAATACTCCAATACAAGAAGCAAGTTTAGAACTGGAGAACATTCGGAAAACCCTTGATGGCTACACGGCGGTCAAAAATTTAGTTGGTAAAATTCAGGAATGCAGCGAAGAATCCGTGAAATTTACGGCGCTCGAGAATCGCTTGAATGCCATACTGCAAATTGTTCGCACACAAAGACTCAAATTCGTGCAAACCATTTTTGATTCGGTCAGCACCGATTGCCAAAACTTGTACACTCAACTACACCCAAACGAACCCATTGGACTCGAGCGTTTACACATGGACGAAAATCGTAAAGGCAGCCTGCATCAAGAGGGCAGCTTTCACGGCTCGAGCAACATCAGCCCACAAGGGTTTTACAGCGAAGCGCACCTGGACACGCTCGGTTTTTGCTTCTGGTTGGCAGTCGCAAAACACGGCGGTCAAAAACCTATTGTTGTGCTTGATGACGTGTTCACGAGTGTTGATGCTGACCATTTAACCCGGATTGGTGAATTGTTGGTTTTAGAATCCAACAATTTTGCCCAGATTATTGTGACCACGCATTTTAGGGGCTGGTTGGACAAATTTAAATACGAGTTACCCGACAGCTTAGACCTTCACGAATTACAATTTTGGACGTTAACCCACGGCGTTCGATCTCATAAAACGCAACCCGCGACCCAAGAACTCGAGAATGCCATGCAAACCACCCCTTTTGACCGGCAGGTTGTTGCCGCCAAAACAGGAGTGTTGCTCGAAGCGTTGCTCGAGAATTTCACGCTCGAATACGCGTGTTCAGTCCCGCGTAAAAAATCGGCTCAGTACACGCTGGGCGAATTGCTCGAGCCGAGCATCAAAACCGCCAAATCATTAAAAGTTCAACAACGTCAATTGGACGCAAATGGTCAACCTGTCATGCCCGAAGTTTTTATTGATCTGGACTTGTGCGCCGCACTGGAAAATTGCAAAAATCTGACTTTTATTCGCAATCAAGTTGGCGCTCACTTTAACCTTTCAGGGTCTGCTTTAACCGATGCCGATATTCTGCGGTTTGGTCAGACCGCCCTGGAAGTGGCGCGGATTTTGATCTGTCCAAAATGTGGTTTGTTTGCCTTCAAGAAAAATCAGAAAACACACCGCAATTGTGGCGGGACATGCCAACACTCGAGAATCACGGCGAAATAAAGTACCCTGATTGCCAGTTTACATGCCGTTTGTAACCGCCAACGCGAACAAAGAAGCATGAGTTTTGATCTCAAAACCATCCCGTGTCCGAGCATGTAAAC
>JAYTKL010000324.1:0-10188 GCA_043730305.1 Deinococcales bacterium
CCTATCGGCATTCAGTACCACATGAACGGCATTTACCGTTCATTCGGCGCTTACATTTTTGGTAAGAACAAAGACGGCAGCCTGAACCCACAAGACATCGGTCTTGCCAACGAGGGCGCTGTCAAAGCCGCCCAGACCATCAACGACTTGCGTTTCAAGTACAAGTTGATCCCAGAAGGTACCGAAAATCCTGACCTCGAGAAAGACCTGTTCACCAAGGGCAAAGTGGCCATGTGGTTGACCGGACCTTGGGACATGAGCGCCGTCAAGGATGCCAAGATTGATTACGGCATTGGCTTGTTGCCAAAACCAACTGGTGCCACCAAGAACTGGTCACCGTTTATTGGCGTGCGTGGTCTGGTCATGAACGCATACTCCAAGAACAAAGAAGTTGCTGCCGCCTTCGCGCAGTACCTGATTTCCAAAGAAAGTCAAATCAGCCTGAATCAGGAAGGTGGACGCTTGCCAATCTCGAAGAGCGCTCTCGTTCAACTGAAAGCTGACGCGACGGTTAAAGGCTTCGGCGCGGCATCGGCTGCGGGTATTGCCATGCCAAACATTGCCGAAATGGGCAGCGTTTGGGGTCCTTGGGGCGACGCTCTCAACCTTTCGATCAAAACCGCCAACCCTGACTTCGCTGATCTGCACAAAAAAGCGGTTGCCGCTATTCTGAGCGCCATCAACAAGAAGTAAATCTCGAGTCACTCGAGAACGCGCCCCTTCCCATCATTGGGGTGGGGCGCATTCGTTTATCAAAAACGTTTGACATCACCAGCTCTATTATGGTGCTGCACCAGACATTTAAAAACCAGTCGTCAATAAATCTCGAGATGCACAAATGAAGATAAAGGGGTGAACGGATGGCAATAGCAGCACGAAAACCCACTAGTAATGGTGGTACTTTTGGTTTAGGCTCCAGCACACCGCCAGAAGGTGCTGGAGGAGCCGCCTTTGCGATTGCTTTGGTGCTTGGCATTTGTTTTCTGGCTCTTGCACTGGGCTTGTTGCTGGCAAATGGTTTAAACGCTTTGGCAGACGCCCAAAATTGGGAAGAACCCAAACGCTATTGGCTGCTGGCTTTTACCGTACTTGCCATGATCCCAATTTTAATTGGGGCGCTTAAAGTTTTTCCCTGGCTGTCCAACTGGTATTACCTGCTGCCAGCCATCGTGTGTTTGCTGGCTTTTACGATTTACCCAATTGTCTTGACTTTTTACTTTGCTTTCACCAATTACAGCGCCATCAACAGCGGCGAACCCGACTCGAGCGCCCAAATTGAAGTCAAGATTGTCAACCCGACTACGTTAACGGTGCTGGGTGGTGTGGTTGCCGCCACAGATTTACGTTGTGAAACACCAGATTGTGCTGGTCGAAGCGTGGCATTCCTTGATGAACGCGGCAGCACCATCAAAAAAGTCTTGACCAATATTGCCAGCGTCAATGGTACTACCATCACATTATCTTCGCCACTGCCAGTAGGTTTGGCTGCCACGCGTTTAAGCCGAGTCAACGATATTCAAATGGTGGGTTTTAGCAATTTCTCGAGAATCTTTGCCCAAGCCAGCCAACAACTGATTCCTGTTTTTATTTGGACAGTGCAATTCGCGGTATTTACCACCATTATTAACGTAGTGGTCGGCGTTTTGTTAGGTATCTTAATCAACAACCGTAGGCTCAAATTCCGTAACGTTTACCGATCACTCTTGTTTTTACCCTGGGCTGTTCCTGGGGTCATCAGCATTCAAATGTGGACTAAATTGCTCGATGCAAACTTCGGGGCGCTGAATAGGTTGTTTGGTTTTGTCGGTTTAAATCCTGCACCCTGGTTGATTGATGGTCTATGGGCAAAAGCCGCCATTTTATTGGTCAACTTGTGGCTCGGTTTTCCGTACATGATGACCGCCACTGTCGGCGCATTGTCAGCCATTCCAGATGAACTGTACGAAGCCGCCGAAATTGATGGTGCAAACCGTTGGAATCAAACCCGTTTTATTACCCTGCCCATGTTGACCGCCGCATTTACTCCTATTATTTTAGGCACATTTGCATTCAACTTTAATAACTTCGGTATTATTTACTTGCTTACGGGTGGAAAACCCATTGAAGCTGGACAACTTCCAACCGCACATAGCACTGACATTCTGCTGTCTTGGGGTTACAACACCGCATTCTTAAACGGCATTGACCGTGGCATGGCAAGCGCCATTGCGGTGCTGGTCGCGTTTTTAACCATTGGCATCAGCATGGTCAACTTCAGTGTCGCGGGTGTCTTTAAGGAGGCTCGAAAATGACTTCAGGTTCTGGCAATTCGGGTTCTGGACAAGGGTCAAGCTCGAGCTTTTCATGGCAATCCATTGTGGGTTGGGGTTTAGGCTTGGCATTGCTGGTGTTTACCGTCATTACCATAAGGGATTTAGCCTCGAGGGTCTTGCCACGCTCGTTTGCTGTGATGTACCCAGAAAACGGTGGGCGCAACGTGCTGCTCGGTTTGCTGGGCGCTGTGCTGTTAATTTTCATCACGTCTTACCTTGGCAAACTTTGGGGCGAGCGCACGCGTCAGGGGCGGAAAATCAATTACTGGGCGATCATGAGCGATCAGTTGACGCATTTGTTCTTCTGGGTTTTTATTCTGGTTGCCCTGTACCCAATTATTTTTGTCGTCAGCGCCTCGTTCGATCCGCGCAACACCTTGACTGACGCCAGCCTGGGCGACACTGGACCGCTGATTGTTCAAGCCAAAGTCTTACCGAGTCTCGAGGGCAAAGACTTTAGCAATTACGAGGCGCTGTTTAAGGGCGTGGTGATTGCCCCCTGGCAAATTCTGGGGTTGGTGGTCTTTGCACTGGGCATTTTGGGCATTGCGGCGCTGTGGTTTGCGGTGCAGTCCAACGCTGGCAAAACAAGTCCCAGCATCAATCAAAACCGAACTCGAGCCTACTGGGCAATCGCGCTGGGTTTGCTGGTGTTTTTCGGCACACTCGGACCGTCGCAATTTACCGGTGATGGCAGCCTCGAGGCAAAGTTTCTGCTGTGGTTGCGCAACACCTTTATTATTTCGACGATCACTGGCGTCTTGACCGTCATGTTGACCACCACCGTCGGTTATGCGATGGCGCGGCTGCGTTTCCCAGGACGTTTTCAGGTGTTGCTGTTCTTTATTTTTGTCCAAATGTTTCCCGTGTTTTTGGCAGCCGTGGCGATTTACGACCTGATGTACCGCCTTGGCTTGCTGGGCAGTTTCGCCGGGCTTATTCTGGCGTACTCGGGTGGGTCCATCGCTTACGGCACTTGGATTTACAAGGGTTACGTCGAAAGCCTGCCGCCGAGTCTCGAGGAAGCCGCCCTGGTGGACGGTTGCACCCGTTGGACGGCATTCACCAGGGTGGTGCTGCCGCTTTCGGGTCCTATGCTGGTGTTTATTTTCTTGCAACAATTTATTGGCACGTACGCCGAATTTTTCTTGGCGAACATTCTGCTTGCGGCAGGTGTGGACAATTGGAACATCGGTTTGGGACTGCGTAGCTTCGCGCAGCAATTTACCGCCGAATACGGCAAGTTCAGCGCTGCCGCAGTGCTCGGTGCATTGCCAATCGTGGCACTCTTTTACGGTTTTCAGCAATTCTTTGTCTCTGGCGCACTTTCAGGCGGCGTCAAAGAATAACGTTGTTCAAAGCAGCATTTGTTTCCGCTTGAGCATCTCGAGCGGAATTTTTTATTTAATTTCAACGTTCAGTCCGTGTTGTTTGCTCTAAATTTTGAGGGGTGCTGATTCCGGCATTGGTCACTTCAGCTTCTGCAAGTAGAAGTTCGGCGCTGCGATCCTCAGGGTTTTCAGCCCTGTGTTTGACCTTGGCTGCCGCACGCTCGACCTCTGCAATTTTTGGGGGGTGCGCCAAATCGGTCACACTTTTTTGATCTGGCGTTTGAGCTTGGGTCGGTGGCTTGACCCGTTTGCCGACGTTCGGTTGTTTGTTTGCACTTGATCTGGGCATGACTTAATCCCTTCTCTGGCGATACCCCAAATGAAACTCGAGGTTATAACGCCTTAATACGATGATGACAGTATTGATTGATCTTGGGTTGAACCAGAACTGAAATTGTCTTCAGCTTTCTTTCAGTGTTGCCTCAGGGTGGCGTCAGTGCTGACGTTCAAACTTTAAATCAGAAGATGCTGACAACTTAAATCTCGAGTCCAACTCGATTGTCATTTTAGACTCGAGCACAATACTGACTTTTTTAATGGCTTATCGAAAGGATTCAAAATGATAAAAGAACACGAATTGATTGGAAAACCCGTGATCAGCCACAATGGACAAAAACTTGATCCCGTGGTCGGCGTGCTTTTGGACTCCGAAGCAACTCGCTTGATTGCACTGACGATCAGCACAGACAAAGACGATCCTCGAGTGGTCCCGTTCGAGGGCATCAGTATTGGAAACGACGCGATCATTGTCAATCAAGGCGTTGAAGTTGCAGCCGTCAGCTCGTGGGCGCAAGCCCAAGAGGCATTCTTAACAGGGGCTTACCGTGGACGTGAAGTGCTCAGCACTTCCGGCGAACGCTTGGGCAGCCTCGCCGATCTGTGCTTTGAGACCACCACAGGTCTGGTCGTTGGAATCGAAGTTTCAAAAGGTACACTCGCCGATTTACGCGGACGCACTTACATTCCAATGCCTGGAATCCGAATTGGCGAAAAGATCTTGGTCGAACCTCAAGCCCTTTTGGCAAGTCAAACCGTCTCGAGCGCCCTGAATCAAGTGGTCTCAAACCTTGGCGTGGTGGTTGGTGAGGCAGGGAATTCACTGAAAACGGTGGCTCGAGGAGCATCAAACGTTATCGGCGCGGCTGGAACAAAAATTGGCTTGGTACGAAACAAATTTGAAACCAACCAAATACGTTATGTCATTGGGCGTACCGTAGCGCAAACCTTCAAAATCGATGACACACTCAGCATTGCTCCAAATGAACCGATCACCGAAGCCCAAGCGGCTCGAGCCGCCGAAAATGGCACACTGCTGGCATTGTTTCTGGCATCGGGCGGCTCGAGCATTCGTGACCGTTGGCAACGCGCCAAAGATTTGGCATCGCAGACTTTTGAGCGCTTGCGTGGAAGTTCGGAAGTTGTCGAAGATTCGGGAGTCTCTGAACTCGAGGTGACACTGGGCTTGACAGTCAGTCGCGCCGTGGGGGACTCAAGTCAACCGATCATTAAAGAGGGCGAAACGGTCAATAAGGACACCATTCAAAGGGCAGCCTTTGAGCGCTACGGTGCAGATTTGATCAATGCCGTGTTTGGCGAAATGAACCCAGCGCCATCTTTTGATGAATTGAATCAACCCAAAGATGATCCCTCGATTTTGGCTTTGGACGATGACGGCAATCCAAACGTTCAGGCTGAGGAAGAATCGGTGGTTCGTGCAGCTTTGGGTAAAACCGTTAACCAAGCCGTGTTCAGTTACGACGGGCAAACGATTATTACCCCCGACCAACCAGTGACCAGCGAACTGCTCGAGCAAGTCCGTGATAAAGGTGTCATGCCTGAATTGAGTGCGGCACTGGATGCAAAGCATTCCAAACAGTCTGATAAAGCTTAAAAATCAATTCGACCGAATTAAACTTAGAGGTTTGTATGCCCACCACACTGCTT
Organism: Deinococcales bacterium; assembly: GCA_043730305.1. GTDB lineage: Bacteria > Deinococcota > Deinococci > Deinococcales > JAAFIG01 > JANXTZ01. The sequence goes on from JAYTKL010000324.1 coordinate 5,648, forward strand.
GCCGAAATTCGTACCGCCAAATGCCGAACTGTTGCAACGTATAAAAGTTATGCAGAGGCTCAAAATGCTCTGGATTACCTTATTGACCACGGTTTTCGAGAACAATCGTTGGCAATCGTTTTAAAAGAAGTCCGTCATCATGAACCAACACCCCAGGAATTCAACTGGGTCTTCTCGAGCGGTCAAACTGTCCTGAATGGTGCCGTTATTGGACTGGGTATTTCATTCCTAGCATTGATGATTTCAATGTTGACACCAACCTCATCAAATCAAGCCTCGATTGATATTGCCTTTTCTGGCGTGGCGTACGGGGCACTGGCTGGTACCGTCATTGGTTTACTCACCTGGATCTTTGCACAAAAAAGCATCATTAAAAGCACAGCAAATTCGTTGCCAACAGCGCATTACAATATCATCGCGCAAAGTTTAGAAGCTGCTCGAGCACAAGAAGTTTTGTTCACATTGATGAAACCCGCAGCTTGAGTTTGAAAGTTCGTTCCAGCATTTAAGGCACCATCTAAAAAGATGATGCCTTAAATATTTTTCACCTGGCAAATATCAGCGTGAAATCAGAGCATTATTTTTACGATTGAAAAGACTGTAAGTTGTCCATATGAGGTTCTCGGTTGTAAGGTCCAGAAAAATGCTCCTCAACTGCCGGATGAAACACCATGTTGCTCGATGAGGGAATGAGTTTTTCATTTGAACGCAACGTCTCGAGTCGCGCCAGGATTGCAGCAACATGCTTGTCCAACGAAGTTTGCAGGTTGGTTTGTTCTTGCTTGCTGCGCAAATCCAAAACGCGTTGTAAATCAATCAGTTTCTCGAGGTCTTTGACACGACTTGCTTGAGCTTGGGTAAAACTTGATTTGGCAGCCCAAAAAAATGTCAAGGCAGTCAATATCACCCCGATTAACCCGATCAACAACAAAGGCAATTGGAACACACCCAAAAGTGGCAGGTAAATAGCACTCGAGACAACCAGGCTACTCAGGTTTGCCAAAGCCACCAATGTCACCAAAAACAGGGTTATTGCGAACAACAACTTTTGAATCCTCATGCCACGCCTCCTTGGTTGATCGGTCGTATCGGTGAGATTTCAGTAGGAATTGGGTCAGTGACGGTCGGAGGTATTGGGTCTGTGATGGTCGGTGGAAAATCTGGTTTGGGAATGACATTTGGCGGGTCTTTGATCGGCGGAAAATCAGGAATTTGTGGCGGTTCGGTGAACGGTGGCGGCGGAATCATTGGAGGTTCAATCTCTGGAGCAGTCGGTTGACTGAAAACAAGTGAATGTTGAAACTGAAAAGAATTCATGGTTTAAAGTTAATCTTTTTGGTTGAATCCAAGCTGATGACACCCTGACGCTCGAGCACAAACAAAGTTACAGTGCCTGTACAGTCATGATTGACTGTACATTCAAGGTCAAGAAGGTGACACTAGAAAAATCAAAATGCTGCCATTACGCTCGAGTTGGGACAAAATCGCCAAGATTTCAGGGCATGTTGCCATGACCGAATTGCAGGTGCGGCTTGCCAACAAGGTTAAAACACAGTTGCAGTGGATCTCGAGATGCAATAAACCAAACTCGAGCCTCAAAACAACCGAGACTCGAGCCAAAAGTTTTCTTGAGCGTTACTTCATTGCTTTTGGTGGCATTAAAACGGTATCAATCACGTGGATCACGCCATTGCTGGCAATAATATCTGCCTTGGTGACTTTTGCATTGTTGATCTCGAGCACCTTACCCATAACCGAAATGTTTAAATCAGAACCTTCGACCGATTTCGCCATTTTGCCATTCATTTTCATGGCATCTGCACCCATGACCTTACCTGCGACAACATGATAGGTCAGGACTTTGGTCAATCCTGCCTTGTCCTTCAAAAGGGCATCTAGTGTTGCCTTGGGAATCTTGGCAAACGCGGCATTGGTGGGTGCAAAAACCGTGAAAGGTCCTTTGCCCTGCAAGGTTTTAACCAAACCTGCTGCCGTTAGCGCCGTTACCAAAGTGCTGAAATTCTTATCACCCGAAGCGATACCAACAATGTCTTGGGTTGCGGCGCTGCTCTGAAAAAAAGCGGCTGGGACGAAAGCTGCCAGGACAACCGGGACAATCAGAAAACCACGTAATTTCATAAAACTCCTTGGGAGGCATGAGATTTCCTCGAGTCATCGTAGCGGTTTGATTGCTAGGTGTTTTAGGCTCGAGCTACGATTAAAATGTCGTTCCAGACACACTGAAACTTACATTTCTATCATGATGCTCGAGCGTTCAATTGATTCACCAACTTTCACCTGAACCCGCAAAAGTGCTGTACCAAAACTTCAAACAGCATTCTGAGGCTTGACATGTTGTAAAAGTCAAGCACAAATCAAAGACCTCGAAACTTATATGTCGAGGTCTTGCGTTCAAAATTTTAGTTTGTCTACTTACTCTTCTTCCGCGTTGGCTTGCTGCAATTTCAAAATCACACCCACATCCTCGAGCGTGCTGGTGTCGCCGCTCATCTCTTGACCGCTGGCAATCTGGCGCAGCAAACGCCGCATGATCTTGCCGCTGCGGGTTTTGGGCAGGCTGTCCGTGAATTTAATCTCGTCGGGACGGGCAATCGCGCCAATTTCCTTGGTGACATGCGCCCGCAAGTCCTCGCTCGAGACTTCCCGCCCCGCTTTTAAGGTCACAAACGCAATGATGCCCTCGCCTTTGATTGGGTCGGGTCGTCCGACCACGGCGGCTTCCGCCACGGCTGGGTGCGACACCAGGGCACTTTCGACTTCCATCGTGCCGAGGCGATGTCCTGAGACGTTCAGCACGTCATCAATCCGTCCGACGATGGTGTAATACCCATCCGTGTCGCGTCTCGAGCCGTCACCTGCAAAGTAGACGTGCGGGATTTCGCCCCAGTAGGCGCTTTTGTAACGTTCATTGTCGCCGTAAACGGTGCGGAGCATGGATGGCCACGGGCGTTTCAAGACCAGAAAACCGCCCTCGTTCGCACCGAGTTCATTGCCGTCTTTGTCCATGATCGCGGGTTCGACCCCGAACATCGGCAAGCCTGCCGTGCCCGGTTTGGCATCGTGCGCCCCGGGAATTGTGGTCAGCATGATCGCGCCCGTTTCGGTTTGCCACCAGGTATCAATGATCGGCAATCTCGAGCCACCAATCACACGGTGATACCACAGCCACGCCTCGGGGTTGATCGGTTCGCCAACTGTTCCCAGCAATCGCAAGCTCGAGAGGTCATGCGCGTTCGGGAATTCATCACCTGAGCGCATGAAGCTGCGAATGGCGGTGGGGGCGGTGTACAAAATCGTGGCTTTGTGCTTGGCGATGATCTCCCACAAGCGTCCAGCGTGAGGGTAATTTGGTGCGCCCTCAAACATTAAGGTCGTGGCGGCGTTGGCTAAAATACCGTAGACCACATAAGAATGCCCTGTCACCCAACCCACATCGGCGGTACAAAAATAAATGTCGGAATCCTCGAGATCAAACACGTACTTGGCGGTGATGTAGGTGTTCACCATGTAGCCGCCCGTGGTGTGCAGCACGCCTTTTGGTTTGCCCGTGCTGCCCGAAGTGTACAGAATAAAAAGCGGGTGTTCACTATTCACAGGCGTGGCTGGACAGTCACTCGAGGCAGTGCCCATCAGGTCGGAATACCAGTGGTCTTTGCTCGTCCATTTAATTTCATGTCCTGTGCGTTTCACCACGACCACGTGTTCGATGGTTGGGGCATTCTCGAGGGCTTCGTCCACGTTTTGCTTGAGTGGCACGATTGCACCGCGCCGATAACTGCCGTCAGCCGTAATTAAAACTTTGCTGCTCGAGTCGTTGATGCGGTCTGAAAGTGCGCCTGCACTAAAACCACCAAAGACCACGCTGTGGGTCGCGCCAATTCGGGCGCAAGCCAGCATCGCAACGGCGGCTTCGGGAATCATTGGCAGGTAAATCGTGACCCGGTCACCCTTATTGACACCCAAACCTTTTAAGACGTTCGCAAAACTCGAGACTTGGGCATGAAGTTCCTTGTAGGTAATGCGGCGCACATCGCCCGGTTCGCCCTCCCAGAGAATCGCAACCTTATCGCCGTGCTTCTCGAGGTGACGGTCCAGGCAGTTGTAAGAAATATTCGTCTCGCCACCAACGAACCATTTCACAAACGGTTCGTTCCACTCTGTCATGGTGTCCCAAGTCTTAAACCAAGTCAGTTCGTTCGCAATTCCAGACCAGAATTCGTCGGGTTGCTCGAGCGACTGCTTGTACATGCGCTCATACGTGGCTTTGTCGAGTTTGGCTTTGGCGGCAAAATCGGCTGGAGGCGGGAAACGGCGTTCTTCATGCAGCATGGCATCAATGTTTTGAGTCACAAAAACTCCTTATGGGTATTGGCTTTGCAGTCTAGTATGACGTTGCATGAAAAAGACTGTCAATATTCTGACCTTGGGGACAGGTCGCCGTGTCAAACTTGGGTGTGCAAATTCGTGAGGCAACCAAAGATGATTTACCAGGAATGCAGCAAGTGCTCGAGCTTGTTTGG
>JAYTKL010000325.1:0-9586 GCA_043730305.1 Deinococcales bacterium
GAAGGAAAACACTGTTTTACGATCTTCGCACTCAACCGACTTCAATCCATCAACGGTTTCAAGGGTGGTTATCTCGTCCTAGACGACTCATTCATCATCAGATTCTCGAGCGGTAAACTTAATCTCAAAAAAATGAAGGACAGCAGCACAGGACAATTCGCTTACGGCTTCAACGTCGTCCTGCTGATTTGGACGAATGGCACAATCCGCATTCCCATTGGTTATCGAGTTTTCCTGGCTCAACCAGGAGAAACCAGCAAGATCGATTTAGCCCTTGAAATGCTCAACGAAGCCAAGCAACTGGGATTACAACCAAAAGTAGTGTTATTCGATGCGTGGTACGCAGCTGAGAGCATTTTGAACTATCTCGAAGGGGCAACGTGGAAGTTTGTGACACGACTACGCAAAAATCGCTTCTTGACCCCAAGATGCACCTGACGGGCGGGGTCGCCTGTTGAACAATGTTTCAGTGTCTTCGGAGAGACGAGTCTACTGGGTGAAAGTAGGACGTTTACAAAAAATGCGTTCAGATGTGGTTGTAGCACGTCATCAGAGGCAATATTTGGTGAGTAACGATCTGAGTTTGACTCGAACGGCAATGCGAGCGTTGTACCGAATTCGGCAGAATGTGGAGGAAGTGTTCAGATCGCTTAAACAGGAGTTGGGTTGGGAGGGTTTTCGGTTTCGGACTGTGGAAACTCTTGAGACGTTTATGGGCTTAACGCTGTCTGGGTACGCGGTGATTGAGGTTGCTCGAGTGGAGTGTAAGTTGAGTTTTTACAAGTTTCGTGCTGGATTGATCTCTGGCAGGTTGAATGTACCTGATATCGTGATTGACAACTCATTCGCTACCGCGTAATTCCAGTTATATTTTCTTACTTCGTCAATTCTTGTTGCAAATCCCACTCGAGATTTCTGAAGCCGCACGGATTGATGGCGCTAACGAAATGCAAATTCTGCGCTATCTGATTTTGCCGCTGGCGCGTCCAGCTTTGGCGGTGGTCGCCATTTTTGCCGCGATTGCTGCTTGGAATAATTTTCTTGGACCACTGATTTACCTGCAAGATGAAAGCCAATACACGCTTTCAATTGGTTTACAAATGTTCCGCTCCGAACATGATGTGCAATTTAACCTCTTGATGGCGGCTTCGACCTTGGTGGTCTTGCCTGTGATCGTGATTTTCTTGGCGTTTCAAAAAGCCTTTATTGAAAACATTACGATTGGCAGCGTTCGTTGAAAGCTTCAAATACACGAATCTCGAGCTTTTCAGGTACAGATTTGATACGGGTTTCGAGCAAACCTCAATGGTCAGTTCATCAAGATGCGTTAGAATTTTGAGATGACATACTCCGAAGTTCGACAAGCTCATCCCAATACCTGGTTGTTGCTCGAAGCCTTTAAGGCACACAGTCAAGACGAGTATCGTATTCTCGAGGATTTGGCGGTACTGAATGTTTTTGAAACCTCACTCGATGCCCTCAAAGCCTACCGAGAATTGCATCACCTTAATCCGACCCGAGAATTATACGTGGTGCATAGCAGTAAGCCAGAATTGATTATCAAAGAACGCGTTTGGCTTGGCATTCGGAGTGCTGCGTGAAATTAAGGCTCGAGCGAGGTTTGTTGTTCACAACCGTTGTGATTGAAAACAACCATCAAGAATTGATGCTCGAGTCGGTTCTGGTTGATACGGGTTCGGCTGGAACAATTTTTCAAACCGAGCAATTGCAACGTATTGGAATAATGTATGACCTCGAGGACGAAATGCACCGTATTCGAGGAGTTGGTGGTACGGAATTTGTGTTCTCGAAGCAACTCGAGCGTATTCGAGTTGGAGATTTGTTGATGACTGATTTTCAGATTGAAGTGGGTTGGATGGATTACGGTTTTGATATACAAGGCATTCTGGGTTTAGATTTCTTACGTGCAACACGTGCCGTTATTGATTTGGGAACACTCGAGTTTCGAGTTTAAACGCATGGGACAGCATTCGTTTCTAAAGGCGCGTATACTTTTTTCATGAAAAAAATTGTGGTCACAGGCTCGAGCGGCAAAGCTGGGCGCACCGTGGTGCGTTATTTTCTCGAGCATGGTTACAAGGTTTTGGGCGTCGATCAAACACTGGCTGCCAACCTCGAGCTTTTGGAATTCGGGGAGCATTGGAGCGCGATTCGTGCGAATTTGACAGATTTTTCTGAGACGCTCGAGGTGCTGCAAGGTGCAGATGCGGTGGTACATTTGGCGAACATTCCCGCGCCAGGATTGTTTGCGCCCACGCGAACTTTTTTGGAAAACAACGCCATGAATTACAACGTTTTTTCTGCGGCGCAAACCTTAAAACTCGGTCGTGTGGTCTGGGCTTCGAGCGAAACCACGCTCGGTTTGCCATTTGAAACCCCGCCGCGTTACGCGCCCGTCGATGAAAACCATTTTCCGATTCCAGAATCGAGTTATGCCCTTTCCAAAGTGGTCGGCGAGGTCATGGCGGCAGAATTCTCGAGGTGGTCAGGAATTGGGTTTGTTGGCTTAAGAATCTCGAACATCATGGAAGCTCACGATTACGCCAAATTTGCAAGCTTTCAGCACGACCCACACTTAAGAAAATGGAATTTGTGGGGTTACGTGGACGCTCGAGATGTGGCGCAGGCTTGCTGGTTGGGTTTGGAAAAACCCGTGACTGGCTCGGTAAATTTGATCATTGCGGCAAGCGATACGGTCATGAACCGACCCTCGAGCGAACTGATGGCGGAGGTTTTTTCTGGCGTGCGGGTCAGAGCGAACCTCGGAGAATTTGAAACACTGCTTTGCATTGATCGGGCACGAGAAGTGCTTGGGTATGAGCCAAAATATTCTTGGCGAAACACGTAAAACCAGTCCGTGGGTTTGGCGACTTGACTCTCAGAGCCGATGCGTTTACACTCTGACCTCTAAGTGGTCGGATGATCAGATGATTGGAGTCTATGATTCAAAATCTCGAGATCAAGCGTTCCAAATTGCGAGATGGCATCGTCGAGCATCTGCTTGGCATGATGCGCGATGGTCAATTAAAACCTGGGGCGTACCTGCCAAATGAGCGCGAGCTGGCGACGGCTTTGGGCATTGGACGGGCAAGTTTGCGTGAAGCCATTCATCAACTCGAGGTGCTTGGCTATCTGCAAGCGCGGCAGGGTGAAGGCACGCTGGTGCTTGACCCCAGCAGCAAAGACCTTGCCAAACCGTTTGGGAATTTACTGCTGGGTCGCCCACACTTGGCGCAAGAACTGCTCGAGTTTCGAGCACTGCTCGAGCCTGGCGTGGCGGCACTCGCAGCGACGCGGGCAACACCAGAGGACATCAAAGCGCTTGAGGCGGCACTCGAGACGCAACACGAGATTGTGGCAGCAGGGCAAAGCTTGCGCCGTGCCGACCTCGAGTTTCACGAGTTGATCGCTCGGGCGGCAGGCAATGATGTGACCTTGCAAGTGCTTTCGGCGTTGCGTCAACTGATGCTAAATTTGCGTGAACGCGCCCTGGCGGACAACTTGCAACATTTGACCCTCGAGCATCACAGCCAGATCGTGAATGCCATTCGCAAACGCAAACCCGACAAGGCTCGAGCGGCGATGGAAACGCATTTGAAAGAGGTGGTTCGGTCTGCGAAATAATCGGTGAGTTCTTGGCGGTGATGGCAACAGTTTCAGGCTTAGGTTAGAGGAGGCGATTGGGAATGAAAAGACGTGTCGGAATGGCAGTGCTCACGGCGCTCGGTTTGACGCTGGTTGGTTTGGCGCAAAGCGATAACACCCTCACGGTCGGGCTGGATGCCGACCCGCCCAATCTCGATCCTGCCGTCTCGAGCGCCTTTGTGGACCGTCAAGTTCAGAATCAAATTTACGACAAGCTGGTGGACATTGACACCAAATTGAAAATCGTGCCGATGCTGGCGACCAAATGGCAAGTTGGCGGCAGTGGTCTGGTGTACACGTTTACCCTGCGTCAAGGCGTGAAATTTCACGATGGCACAGCCTTTGATGCCGAAGCCGTGAAGTTTAACCTCGAGCGTTACCAGACCCTGGACGGTTCGCGCCGCAAAGGTGAATTGGCGGCAATCAAAGAGATCAAGGTGCTTGCTGCCGACAAGATCGAACTGGGTTTGAAGTACCCTTATGCGCCGCTCTTGTACATTCTTTCTGATCGCTCTGGCATGATGGTCTCACCAAAAGCCGCGCAACAGTTTGGCAAGGATTTCACCAACAACCCTGTCGGCACTGGGGCATTCAAATTTATCGAGCGCAAACGCCAAGACCGAATCACGCTCGAGAAAAATTCGAGTTACTGGGGTGCGGGACAACCAAAATTTGACAAATTGATTTACCGTCCCTTTCCAGACGATGATGTTCGTACCGCAAACTTGCTCTCAGGGGCAGCGCAAATCATCACGCCCGTTGCCCCAAAGGACTTGAAGAGCATTACTGAAAATGCCAAAACCAAACTCGAGCTGTTCGCCGGACTCGGTTTTCAAGGCATTTGGTTGAACACCACCAAAGCACCGTTCAACAACAAAGCCTTGCGTCAAGCTTTCGCCGCAACCATTGACCGTGCCGCGATTGACAAGGTGGTTTTCCTGGGCAGCGTCGAACCAGCCGCAACCGTGTTTCCACCGAACTCACCCGCCTTTGACCCACAGTTTAAAGTGCCAGGTCAGGACCTCGAGCTGGCAAAGAAAAAACTGGCTGAAGCAGGAAAACCTGGTGGTTTTGGCTTCACCATGATGATCTCGGCGGGCAGTCCAGTCCTGACGCAACTTGCACAGTTGTACCAGGCTTTTGCCGCCAGCGCGGGCATCACCATGAAAATCGAACAGGTCGAATTTGGCACATTGCTTGACCGTGCCGACAAAAAGAATTACGACGCCGTGGCACTCGGTTGGAGCGGCAGACCAGACCCAGACGGCAATATCTTTGACTTCTTCACCACTGGCGCAGCCAACAACAACGGCGGTTACAGCAACCCCAAAGTGGACAAACTCTTGTTGCAAGCCCGTCAGGTCAGGGACATGGGCATTCGCAAAAGCATTTATTCGGACGCCCTCAAAATCATTGTCGATGATGCGGCATACCCGATCACTTACTTTGACAAGGTTAAAATTGGCACACTCAAAGGCATTTCGGGTTTACCGCTTGTTCCAGACGGTATTTTGCGATTAAAAGCCGTTGACTTGAAGTAGGCATGAGGCTCGAGCAGATACCCTGAGTTAAGCCAGAAACTCGAGCCTCACACCAAAAAACGTGCCCCATATGACCGAACTGGGTTGAGGGTGGCAAGAACAATCACCGCCTCTGTTGTCTAGGAAAAAATACGATTCAGTCCAAATCACCTCTCGAGCAAGCCCGCAACTTTGAGGTACAACACCCGTGATTCCCTTTTCAATTCGGCGCTTGCTCTCGACCTTGCCCACCTTGTTTGTGGTGACACTGATCGTGTTTGCCATCGTGCGGGTCTTGCCTGGCAATCCCGCACGATTGCTCTTGGGTGAGGAAGCTACACCGCAACTCGTGGCAGAATTGACGCATCAAATGGGTTTGGACAGACCCCTGCCGGTGCAGTACGCAACTTGGTTGCTCGGTGTGGTGCAGGGCGATTTTGGACGTTCGATCAAGGACAACATGTCGGTCAGCAAATTGATCCTCGAGAAACTGCCGACCACCTTTGAGCTGGCATTGCTCGCCACCCTGGTCTCAACCTTGATTGCGCTGCCAGCCGGCATTGTCACCGCCGCCAAACGCGGTGGTTTTACCGACGGTCTGATCACGGTGCTGGCGCTTTCGGGTGTGTCCTTGCCGAATTTCTTTTTGGGTATTTTACTGATTTTTTTGTTCTCGATTCAACTCAACTGGATTCCACCGTCGGGTTACGTGACCCCACTGGAAAATCCGCTCGAGAACCTGCGTTTGATGCTGCTGCCTGCGATCACCCTCGGTTTGGGTACGGCGGGCGCGTTGACCCGATTCTTGCGCGGTTCGATGCTCGAGGTGCTCGGTCAAGACTACGTGCGCACCGCCCGAGCCAAGGGGGTGATGGGACGCGTCGTGCTCTACCGTCATGCGTTGCGAAACGCCCTGATTCCGGTGGTCACGATTTTTGGTTTGCAACTGGGTGGCTTGCTGGGTGGTGCGGTCATCACCGAACAGATTTTTAGCATTCCAGGTTTTGGGCGTTTGATTGTGGACGCCGTGTTCACCCGCGATTTTCCTGTGGTGCAAGGCATCGTGCTGGTCAGCGCGATGGCAATTTTTCTGGTGAGTTTCTTGGTTGATCTGATTTACGCCGCCGTGGACCCGCGAATCAGGTACAGATGAGTCTCAAAACCGTGCAAAAATCGAAGTTAAACGGTGCCCTTCTGCGCGAATCAGAATCCGCCTCGAGACAGGCATTGCGACGTTTTGCCCACAACCGTTTGGCATTGGCTGGACTGGTATTAATTGTGCTTTTGACCCTGATGGCGGTCTTCGCGCCCTGGCTTGCACCGTATGACCCGATTCAACAAAATTACGAGGCGCTCTCCCAAGCCCCGTCAAAACTGCATTGGTTCGGCACGGACAACCTTGGACGCGATGTGCTTTCAAGAACCATTTATGGCGCTCGAGTCAGCCTGTCGGCAGGTGTGATTGCGGTTGGTTTGGCAACGCTGGCGGGGCTGGTTTTTGGCATGATGGCGGGTTTCTTTGGCGGCATTCTCGATGAAATCATCATGCGGGTGGTGGATGCAATGCTCGCCTTTCCATTTCTGGTCTTGGCAATCACTTTGGCGGCGGTGCTCGGACCCAACCTGCAAAATGCGATGCTGGCAATCGCCGTGGTCAGCGCTCCAGTCTTTGCCCGCCTGGCTCGAGGGCAGGTGCTCACTGAGCGTGAACGCGATTACGTCCAAGCCGCCCAAGCGCTCGGCTCGAGCGACTGGCGGATTGTCACGCATCACTTGCTGCCCAACATTGCTGGACCAATTATTATTCAAGCCAGTTTGTCGGTGGCGGGTGCAATTCTGGCAGAATCATCCTTGTCATTTTTGGGTTTGGGCGTACAACCTCCGACCCCCAGTTGGGGCGAGATGCTCAACACCGCTCGAGGGTACTTGCGGGACGCACCGTGGACAGCCATTGCTCCAGGCAGTCTGATTTTTATTTCGGTGCTTGCGTTTAATCTTCTTGGTGATGGCTTGCGCGACGCGCTTGATCCAAAAGGAAACCGTTAGTTGACACAAGGTTCTCAAACCGTTTTTGAGGTTAAAGCTCGAGGATAAATTGAAAATCCTCGAGCTTCCAAGCGCTATTTTTCGACACTCAAGACCGCAGCCAAAAGCGGCAAGCCAGAGGCTGCAACACTCGAGCCAGCTTTTTGAATGTTAACGGCGGTCAGGCTCAGCTTGTACGTGCGAGTTTCTGGCGGTGGCGTGCCACCTGGGCAAGCCACCAGTGTCAGGGTGAGTCCCAAGCCGAGCAAACCCAAGGCAAACTTGCGGCGTCTCGAGAAGCCAATACCAGCCAGCATCAACACGCTGCTCAACGAAATCCCAAACTGATTCATTGCAAGGCTCGAGTTGAAATCGAGTGCGACCAAGTAATGTCGTCCAGCCAAAATTCCTGTTGGTGCAAACGAAAGATTGAGCGTGCCATCGTTCGCGGCAAACACGCCACTCGAGACTTGCAATGTGTCCTCGCCGGCATCCACCAGACCATTGCCGTTGTTGTCAGGAAACAGTTTGACCGCCGTAATATCGCTGGCAGCATTGCCCTTTCCCGAAGCTTCTAGCGTCATTCCCGCCAGCGCGTAATCGGTCACACTCGAGCCTGCGGGTGGCATGACCAGCACTTGCAATGCAGCCACATTGACTGAGCCTTTCAAAACCGTTTTTGCGCCTGGGTTGCTCGATCCGAGGCTGACCGTTACTGGCGGGGCGTCTCCGACAATGGTAAACGTTAAGCTCGAGGTGTTGTTGCCCGTCACGGGGTCGGTGATGCCGCTCGAGACGCTGGCGGTGTTGGTGTAGGTGCTCAAACCCAGCGCAGGGATTGCCGAGAACGTGACCGTGGCACTTGAGCCGCTTGCCAAATCACCCAAGTTGCAACTTGTGCCGGCGCACGAGCCTTGACTTGGGGTGAAACTGATGGCTGCGAAATCATCGGGAAGTACGTTGTTCAAGGTCACGTTGCTTGCTGTATCTGAACCCAAGTTCTTGACGGTCAACGTCAAACTCAAGCTCGAGCCTCGGGTGATGGTAGTGTTAAAGGCAGTTTGGGTCAGCTCGAGATCAGCGCTGGTGCTGGTGGGTTGCACGAAAAATGCAGTACGGGTTTGCGCCACGGCGGTCACTGCCACAGAAATGCTGGGGGTAGTCTGCCCACTCGACCAGCGTTGAAACACAAATCCAGCATCTGGGGTTGCGGTTAAATTCACACTCGAGCCAAATTGAAAAAACGCATCACATGAATCCGTACAAGCCGCAATACCTTCAGGCGAACTCGAGATTTGTCCACCCTTTGCGCCGTTCACTCGAGCGATCACACCGCAGCGGTCTGGTTTAAACCGCACGACCAATGGTGTGATTCCCGTTTTTTGAACTTCAAAACCCGAAGTTGTTTGTCCACTGACCAAACTGCATTCGGTGTCTGCGGCACGTACCGCCACGATCTTCCAAGGTCCGCTCAAAAACGGTGAAAATTGTCGCCCTTCACTCAAGACCGAAATGGTGAACACTGTCGGATCGTTCCAACCAAGGTATTGCACGTCCACCTCGGCAGTGTTTGGTTTACGAAATGCTGTTCCCTTATCAAATGTAATCTCGAGCGTCCCAAATGCGGTTGCCACATTGGCTTTTGCAAAATACATGGTGTCTTGCCCAGTATCGAACGTGCAGATTAACCCATTCCCTCCGATACAAACCTTATTGGCATCTGTACCGACAAGAGGATCAGTCCAACCAAGGAACTCTTGGGCTGCCAGCGTGAGGAATAATTTTATGGTGATGGTTGTTCCATTTGGTACGGTAAACACACAACTCGAACCAAGCGAGCATTTGGAAATTGTTCCAGCCACCACTGGACTGACTTCAACGAACTCCTCGAGACTGCCAAAAATATTTTGGAAAGTACCCCCAAGAAATACTTCCAACCGTGCCGCCTGAACGCCGCCCGCGAACAGTAAACTCGAGATGACAACCAGCCAGATCAAAAATTGCTTTCGCATTGTGCCTCCCGTACTGGTATTCTCAGGGTTTCAGGACTCGAATGGTCATATCTCTGGAATTACGCGGTGACGTAGGCATTGTGTAGAGTGGACTTCCCGTCACGAGGGAAGTCCTTAATGAGTCTATCAAAACGTTTCGTTCAAATGGTTAACGCCACCATCAAAGCCGTAGACCCCTCGAGTGCCATCGGTATTGCCCAAGGTCAACTCTTCTCTCACGACAGCGTTTATCGTGTGCTATGCGAAGGAAAACACTGTTTTACCATCTTCGCACTCAACCGACTTCAATCCATCAACGGATTAAAAGGTGGTTATCTCGTCCTAGACGACTCATTCATCATTCGATTCTCGAGTGGTAAACTC
>JAYTKL010000326.1:0-33054 GCA_043730305.1 Deinococcales bacterium
CGACAGCCTTTCCAGTGCCAGCCACGGCGCGGGACGAGCCATGAGCCGCACCAAAGCCAAAGAGCAATTCACCTGGAAGATGATCCGCCCAAAACTCGAACAAGCAGGCGTAACGTTACTTTCGGCCGGCATTGACGAGAACCCGTTGGCGTACAAAGACATTGACAAGGTCATGGCGGCACAAACCGAACTGGTGCATGTGATCGCGCGATTTGACCCGAAAATTGTCAAAATGGCGGACGCGGGCGAAATTCCAGAGGATTAAAGTGGTATCTCATTTCTTGCAGTTTTCCAAAACGCAATCCTGATGTCAGTGCTCATCGTATCGTGAAGTAGTAAAGTTGTAGTTTACAGTTCTTTACAGCACACTCAAGTTAGTGTAGAGTCTTGTCCTGTCTAGACAGAATGACCCACGTTGCACCATTTCGCATCGTTCATTCGTGATCACGCATTGACCTGTATAAACTTCTCGCCGCGTTGAAATTGCGGGGAGGTACAGTATGGACTTTGCTGTTTCATATCGGTATCAATCGCTTCAAGATCAACTTAGCGTTCCCCTGATCAACCTCAAAGTGGCGAACCACACTGAGTTTCAGTTTTTTCGTCGTGCATGGACTACAAGGTTGCAACGAAATACTCCTGGTCTGTTTTTCTTGAGTAGCACTGGGCAACTTGTTTATCATGAAAGTTACCTTGAGCGTCAGATTTTGCTCTGCGAGGATTTTCAGCATCAAGCAACTTGGGTCATTGATCAGCCTTTTCAACTTCATTTCGATGGTCATCGGCATGTCCCTGATTTTCTCGTTTTATCAGCAAACCAACCAAAGGTCATTGATGTGCGACACAGCAAGTTTCTTAGCACAGAGCGTTTTGTAGCTTCAAGGAACGCCATGGAAGAAGCGATGGAGCAATTGGGCTGGACTTATGAAGTTCGGAGTGAACCAGCGCAGCAGTTTTTTGTAAATCTTGATTGGCTTAGCGGTTTTCGGCGAACTCCACCTGATTTGGAATTGTTTGCCCCAAAAATCTACACGTGCCTGGAATCCTCGGCGCAAACACTGAAAGACCTTTTGAAATTTGTTGGTCACGAGCTGTTCTCGAGACCCGTGGTGTTTTACTTGATCTGGAAGAGGATTCTTGAAGTTGACTTGTACGCCCCTTTTTCGGATGACATGGAGGTTGATTTATGTAAGGAGGTTCTGGCGTGAACTTTCGATTTCAATTGGGGATTGGAGCAAGATTTATTGCTGCTGGTCAAAAATATACCGTTATCGCCATTCGAGAAGGATGTCTTGAAGTTCGTGATGGTCAAGCCCAGACAACGTTGATGCCAATCTTGGATGTCATCAGTCTGCCAGATTTTAAGGCGGTTGATGGCGAATCTGACTCAATCTCTTTTCCTACCCCAGCAATTGATCCAGACATCTGGAATGAGGCATTAGAACTGGAACGCCATTTAAGAGAAGCCCTAACAGGTTCTCCAAGTCAGTATGGCGACCCCGACCCCATTCCCCCAAAAGAGGATTATGATCCGGCAATCACGTCACTGACAAAACGCATTTTCTTGAAAGCCGGTACGCTTAAGGTGTCGGAATCAGTGATGTGGAAGTGGAAACAATTGTATGAAGATTTTGGTGTTTTTGGGTTGGTAGATCAGCGCCACATTCGGTATCATCCACCGTTTCAAAAAATAGACCCTCGGGTCAAACTGGTCACATTGAAGGTTCTTGATTCGATCAAACGCGACTCGAAGTTCACAAAAATCATCTTGCGGGAACGTATTGAACGACAACTGCAACGCGATTATTCTGAACCAATAAAGTTGCCTTCAGTTGCGACGCTTAATCGCTACATTAAATCTGTTGCACAGCCTCTTGGGGTTTTTAAGACCGCAAAACAACGCAAGTCGGCAGACAATCGCCCAGATCGAACATTCGGTCATTTCGAAGCCAACAGACCAGGGCAAGTTGTGGTGATTGATTCAACAGTGCTCAATAACTTTGGTCTTGATGCTGTGACTTTGAAATGGGTGCAGATTCAGTTAACAATTGCAATGGACTTATACACTCGATCTATCATTGCTTGGCGTTTTACACGGACTCTGCCGAGAGTTGATGCAGCGTTGTTGTTATTCGATACCCTGGTTCCAAAGCAAGTGATCCCTGGCTGGCATGATTCAACCCACTGGATGTATTTTGGTGTTCCAGACGAAGTTGCCTTGATTATTGATGATGAGTCGAAGCCAGCAGGTGTTCCAGCGGTTTTTCCCGAAACAGTTTTGGTTGATCATGGGCGGGTGTTTACCAGCGAAGCCTTTAGACAAGCTTGTTTAAGATTAGGCATCAGCATTCAATATGCGCGACGGTTTTCACCTACGGACAAGGCAATTGTTGAAACAACCTTTGATTTCATCAAAGAAAATTTTTGTGCCAGGTTGCCAGGATTCACAGGGGCAGATATAGCGTCTCGAGGTGTCAATATTGAGAACAAAGCCATTTATTTTGTCAGTGAATTCGACGCAATGTTTGCAGAATGGGTGGCAACGCACTGGCAGCAACGTGACCATCGAGGCATATTCCTGCCAGAAGTCCCCAACCTAGATTTAAGTCCAAACGACTTGTACAAAGAGGGGATTTCACGTGCTGGATTTGTTTATACCGTGCCAAATGCCACCCTTTACTACGAACTTTTGCCTTGTCGGTGGTGTTCAGTCACAGACACAGGCGTTTCCATAGACAGTTTGGTGTACGACCAAGTACAGCTTAAGAATTACCGAAACACTCCTTCCGTTTATGGAGGCGTGCATGCAGGTAAATATCCCATTCGCTTTGATCAACGTGATCTCGAGCATGTCTATTTTTTTGATTACGAAGCTACTCCCCCACAGTGGATTGCACTGCGATGGCGTGGTGCTCGAGATCAACCTATGCCGTTTAATGATCGTACCGTGGCTTGGGCAAAAAATTTGTGCATCGAACGCCAACTTGATACTCGAAATCCTAGGGTTCTTGAAGCATCGTTGAGGTACATGTTGGACCGTTGGGAACAGGGTTTGTATGGGACTGAAAAGGAGCGGAAAGCAATGGTGATGCGTGCTGAAAAGGCAACAGAAACTTTGCGAGATCAGGCGCGGATCAATGCCAAGATGATTATCCCCGATGCGGAAATAGATCTTGGAATCACCTTCGGTTCAAATGATGAATTGGACATGGATGCGATTTACACAATGGTTGAAGAAGCAACTGCCCAACCGATAGGAGACCAACATGTCAGCCCGAATGATTTCTGATGCAATTGAAGACGCTATTGACGAGTCGCTCGTGTATGGAACAGCACTTCCCCCAAAGCGCATCCATGATCGTAAGACTTGGGAGCAACACGTCTATTACAAACAGTTGTCAATGCCTCCAAAGTTTACCCCAGGTGAATTTGACAAGCTGAGTGCCCAGGAACAACATGAATCTCGAGCACTACGCCGAAAATACACAGCGCAATTGGGACCGATTCTGAGTACCAGTTACTCGAGTCTGTATGACGAAATGTTGAGAACCGCCAACACCAACATAGAATTTACCAGCTTGGTCAAGGGACACGTTATTGAAGGTCCACCAGACCTTGGAAAGACAACACTACTGACTACGGTTGGACGGCGCTATGAACTGCGCCGTCGAGCAATTCACCGAGCGCAGTTTGGAAGCGATCTATATGCGGGTGGCGAAACACCGTGGCGATTTACACCAGTGGTTTATGTTTCTCTGGATGGGACAAGAACATTTAAAGCTTTGTTGCAAGCCGTTGCCGCGTTTTTGTTAATCCCTGAGGCATATGGTCAATCAGAGTTGGAGCTAAAACCCCAGATTGCGGAATATGCAAATAATTGTGGGGTGAGTTTGATGTTGATCGATGACCTTCACTACTTAAACAAGGATTTTGTTGGTGCGACCCCGTTAAACAATGAATTGAAAAAATGGATGGGAATAATCCCAGCCACCTTTATTTACGCGGGTATTGATTGCGAAAATGTCGGCTTGTTCCGCGAGTGGAGTAAAAAAGACCACAACTCATTGTCACAGACGAATCATCGGTTTTCCAAGTTGGAACTTCATCCGTTTCCTAGACTCCCTAAAAAACGTGACGACCAACTTCCAGAAAAACCAGTACCTGAGGTTGCCGATGTTATCAAAACCTTTGATGAGCATTGCGTCTTGCTCAAACACAATCCCGGCGATCTTACCAAACATTTGTCGTACATCATGAATCGGACATCTGGTTATATGGGTGCCATTGTCACCTTGATCAAACACGCTACGGCACTGGCAATCATGCGCGGTGATGAGTGTTATTCCGAGGACTTGTTTAACAAAATTCGGCTTGATAACGCTTCGGAGACTGCTTACAAGAGACGGATTTTGGCGGGCAAGTCAAGCCCTGATAAATCCAAGACTACTGAACGTCGACAGGATAAAGCTAGCGTGGACGGGGTTGCCTCGCAAACCGAAAAAGCCACTTCCAATCCTGTGAATCCACAAATTCCTCAGCAAAAAATAGTGGGTAAAAATGGAAAAGATGGCAAGGCACACACAACAAAATCTTCGATTCCAACCGGGTGAATTGCCAGTTGACCTCCCGATTGTTTTGAATCACCGCAGTGGCAACTGTCGGTCTACGTTGTTTGAACAGGCTTCATGTGTCCTTAGAAAGCCGATTACCTTGCTTCTCAAAACATCAAAACTGAACAGGCAACCTCGATCCATCGGTCAGTTGGATGACGATGCTTTTTTTGACCTTTGGGATCAAAAGAGGTTTTGCAAACGATTCAGTTTAGACGATGATGCATTTCGCAACATGGGCTTTGGGCAATTTGAGCAAAAATTAGCACCGTCCATTCGGAACTGGCGCAATCCAAAGCGACTTCAAGAATATCGAACGAAAATACAGGATGTTTTGCGGCTGGCATCTCAGCCTCGAATTTGCCCACAGTGCATTGGTGAAAGAGCATCTATGCGGTTGAACTGGAGAAGCCAATGGTTGTTTGCCTGTACCAGACATCACGTTTTGCTTGCGAACCTCTGCCCGAGTTGCCATTTGCCTATTGCATCACAAAGGCGCTTGTCTCGAGTTGTAGTGGCAAACCAGTGTGACAATCACCCTTTTCGTGGAGATCGATGCACTCAGGATTTGACCGAAATCACAACCACTTACCTGGGTCGCAAACATCCAGCGGTAAAAGCACAACATCTGATTGAAGGTCTTCTCAACGGGCACGAAATGACGCAGCTTGGTCGTAAACAAAGAGCGATTGATGCACTGCAATTGCTGCGGGAATTGGTTGATTTCTTAGCGTTGTGGCAACCCATATCGGCTTTGGCTGGTATGACTTTATTGTCAGGTGAATTGATGGATTACCGAATTGAAACTCGAGCCACTTGGTATCGTCAATGGCAACAAAATTCTGAGGCAGAATCAGAATTTGCAGAACCTGAAAGCATCCAATTTACGAATACTAGTCCTGCTGTTTGGGCATCCGTAATGCCTACGGCGATTGCCTTGGCAAGTTTGCTAAATGCTCAAGACCTCGAGGACAAACTCTTTGGGTATGTTTGCCAGTTCTGTGACGACCGAGTAATGGAGGCAGAATTTGTTGTTTCGTTCTTGAACCGTCGTCTGAATCGTACACAGTTGCCCTTTCTCAACGTGGTGTTCTCGGAATTGCTTGGACGGGTGCGAAGGCAATTCAAGATTTTTGCGTAGGTGCAATTCAACTCGAATCATATTTGAGGTGGAACGTGATTTACGAAGTTCGATTGCAATTAAATCCTCAGTCCCGTGATGCCAGACGGGTGATGGCGGATCATTACCAAATGCACCAGCGACTGAGGTACATTTCCCCTGAAGAGAATCAAGACCTGTCTGAACGACAGGGTCGGGTTTTATGGCGTTACATAGATCAAGGGGTCATTGTGCGTTCAACAGTGCCTCTGGACTGGCAGAAATTTGACCAACGGTACCCCGATTTTGGCAGTAGGCACCACATCACGCTCAAACCGAATTTTCAAGTTGGAGAGCGATTCTTTTTCAATTGCCTTGCGTATGCTCGAGGCACAAATATTAACGGTAAAGATGTTCCAAAGCGTGCAGAGACTTACCTTGATTGGCTTCACAATCATGCAAAAGCAAGTGGATTTGGTGTTGATGAAGCCCGTGTGGTGCGTCAAGAACAGTATCCAATCAAGATGAGTGGGGGGTCGATCAAGCTCCTGCCAGTTGAATTGCTGGGTCTTCTTTGCGTCAAGAACAATATGGCATTCCAGTTCGTCTTTGAAAATGGACTCGGGCGTATGCGTGGTTATGGTTGTGGATTGGTCTTGCTAAAGCGGCTTGATGAGGATATCGAGAACTTTGATTGAAATGGATCAAGGATTCTATTTTTAACAAAAGTTGCTCTGCGTTGATACATGTACACAATTTTATGGTAAACTATTGTTTCTATATCATGTGTTGTTCTGGCATAGGCGGGAGTTCGCCGAAACCATTAAAAGCAAACCCAAAATAGCCCAAGTTGTTCCCGCATAAGCGGGGGTTCGCCGGAACAGGAAGATCAAATCCTCGAAAATCACATGTTGTTCCCGCATAAGCGGGGGTTCGCCGACGATGTAATGCTCCCCGTCCGTCCAGGCGCGTTGTTCCCGCAAAAGCGGGGGTCGCCGAACAAAAAAAGCACGACTCCAGAATCAACGTTGTCCCACATAAGCGGGGATTCGCCGACAAATCGTGTTGCCCACAACAAGAACAGATGCGTTGTTTCCGCATAGACGGGGGCACCCATCAGAAACTTCAAGCGCAAGAACTCATGGTACGTTGTTCCCGCATAGGCGGGAGTTTGCCGATTGTCAAAATCGCGGATGCGGGCGAGATTCCGTTGTTCCCGCACAGGCGGGGGTTGCCAATTAAATACCCGAAACAAAGTTGGGCAAAGAATGCTCCCATGTGAAGAGGGTCGTGGGTTATAAAAAATAAAGTGTATCCTTTCTCAGTTCATCGAGGATCATGAATCTACTGAACGATCCCTGGATTCTCACGACATCTGGTCGTGTTTCCGTCAACATGGCTCTTCAGGATGCGTCCAAAGTGCAATTGGCTGGCAATGGAAAGTCCATCGTTTGCACGTTGAGACTTCTGCTTTCGGCTTGTTATGTTGGTGGTGAAACTTCAGCCAAGTTGCTCGAGCATGGGGTTTCGCGTCGAACACTGGAATCCTTAAATTCTGTTGTATCACGCTTTGAATTGGATTCCGGGTATTGGGTTTGTTCAGATTTACCCGGCAAGACGGATTCGTTGAGCCGCCTGATTTCCGCCGCTCCCACCAACCACAATCCAGTGTTTAGTTATCACGCTCGAGATGATCGGTTTTTGGTAATTCCTGATTGGCAACTTGCGCAGTTGATGTTCGAGTACCAGTTTTTTGGTTTGGTTGCTGGGAACAGTTCTCTTGGCTATCGTTTTCGAAGCCCTGGTGCAACAGCCGCAGTTGGTGTGGCGATTGGTTCGAACCTGCTCGAGACGCTGGCGCTGAATTTGGTGCCTGATTCTGAGTCTGCTGTGGCGGGTTGGCAGTTGCCGAATCCGACCTCGTCTGAATTCAGAAATCAATTGTGTCCAACGTCGAAGAGTATTGCTCAGCGATACACTTGGATTGCTCAGGGATTGCGTTTTGAGAACGGTGGGGTCGTTACGGCTCGAGGATTTCGACTTCAAATTACCGGCGATCCGATGACAGGAATTGTTGGGGGCAAGAACGGTTCAACCTACCTTCGATTGATTGCAGGGAGTCCGTATTTGACAGCTTGTGCCTTACACAGAGATTCTGGGATTTGCTGTCCGACACTTGCACATGCGGCAAGTATTGGCATTCCATACCGTGTGTTGGTGGTCGCGCAAAAGAACGAGAACAGTCAGAGTATCAACTTGCTCGAGACGAGTGAAGGCACATTCCCAGTTGAGGTCTTGCAGGAGGCTTTTGCTGAACCGACAAGGCTGTTTTATTTTCGGCTGACAAGTCCTTTGAAGCACGAGCAAGCAACCGCTTTTGACCGGAAGCTCAAGGACTCGCCGAGTCTCGAGATTGCCGAAGTGTTTGTGTCTTGCGTGCAAGATCGGGTCAATGAATCCCCATTTCGACAGGTTGACTTGATGGAAATCCTGTCGGTGTCGTTGGGTGATACGGGCAATCGGGAGCATTTTGAGTTCTATGCCTCGATTTTGAAAGGAGCCATCATGGATGCGTTTTTCGACTACCTTCAACGGTTGCGACCAGACCAGCGCAAGATCATCAAGCACGCATGGAAACATGGTTTGGCTGCGATTGAGCGTGATTTCCCCAAGCTCGTTGCCTGGACAGGTCAACATCGCATTGAACGCTTGATTAGCGCTGGGATATCGGCGCTACATCCAAAAACTGGAGCGAGCAGGTTGATCACGTTGGTCCGAGACCATGTCTCTGAGGCTGAGTTCTTGAGAACCTTGGATCATGATCTCGAGTATCTTGGCAGCGCGATTCAACGCTGGATGAAATGGCTTCCGGTTGACGCTGAGCTTGATCACAAGCACTTGCATTCCGATTTTCTGAGTTGGCAGAACCCAAGTCGGTTTGTGCAATCCCGTTGGAAACGCGAGTATTACAGGCACAAGGAAATGCAATCAGAATCGGAGAAACACTAAACCTTATTTCGTTCACAGGGATCAAACTGGAAGGGGATTCTCATGGGGACTGTCCATCAAGGCAAGAGACCAAATATTGTGAAAATTGAAATACACCTGATTCAAAGTATTCCCACGTCACGGACCAACACCGACGGTGAAGGAAGACCGAAAACCATCGTGTTTGGCGGCGTGAAGCGATTGCGGATTTCAACTCAATCCAAAAATGCGGCGACCAAAGATTACATCCTTCGGCATAATCTACTTGAAGGTTCAGAGCGTGCTTTTCGTTCTTTGATGCTTCCAGAAAAAATTGTCGAGCAACTCGAGATGCGTAATTTGTCGCACGCTGTGGCGGTTCGCCTGACCGAACAAGCGTTGGCTGCCATTGATCTTCCCGTTATGGATCATGTCAAAACGAAGTACGCGTTTCTGTTCGCAGAGCGGCTCACTTTGGATCTGACTGATGTCATTGTTGCCAATCAAGCAGCAATCGATGCCATCGAGTTTAAACACGATGAAAAAACTGGCAAATCAACGAGTTCCGTGCCTGCGACATTGGTGGGGCAATTGCGTGCCCCGTTTCTAGACTTTACGAACCCCGAAGTCGCATTGTACGGTCGCTTTCTTGCGAGCTTGCCAGATGGGACAGTTGATTCGGCAGTGCAAGTGATGCACAGTTTTTCCGTTCATGGAACGTATGACGAGGTTGATTTTTTTTCGCTTCGTGATGATTACTTGAGTCCACGAACTGGCACAGCCGTTCATATTGGAGAACGTGGAATTGCGGCTCCAACTTGGTACCACTACGCATCTGTGAATCTTTATGAGTTGCAGAACCGACTCGGCGATGAACAAGCGGCAAAGCGTGTGATACGAGCATTCATTGAAGCCTTCGTAAGGAGTTTCCCGAAGGGGCAAACAGGTTCGACCGCTGATGCCGATCTGCCTCAGTACGTTCTTCTGCAACGGGTTGAGAATGGTGACACGTACAACGCCGCTGCCGCTTTTGAACTGCCTGTCGTTGCTCGAGGTCGCAAGAGCATGTCCATGTGTGCAGTCGAAACACTCGAGAAATTCATGGTACGTCGGGAGCAAATGTACGAGTTGACGGGTCGTCGCCGAGTGAGGGTGTCGCAAGTTGAGATCGAGGGTGAATTTGCGGAGTCAGCTCCAAACTTGCGAATGGCGATCACTCGAGTGTTGGAGGCATGATGTCAGCGCTTGTGATGCGCCTGGAAGGTCCGTTGCAGGCTTGGGGGGTTGATGGGGCGCAATTGATCCGCCGAACGCACCTGCACCCGCAGAAACGCGCTGTGCTGGGTTTGATCCGAGCTGCGAAAGGTCTCTCGAGGGACGAAACCTGGGACGCGCTTGATGACCTTTCTTTTCAAGTGCGGGTGTTAAAACGCCCACGACGCATGTGGGATTTTGCGGGGGTGCGAAACACGATTTCTGCTGATGGGAAATTCCTCCACAAGCAACGCGTGCTGAATCGTGAATATCTTGCCGATGCGGCATTCTTGGTAGCGTTGGAGGGGGAAAGTGACCTGCTCGAGGAAGTCCGTTCTGCACTACGTTGTCCTGTGTTCTTGCTGGGGTTGGGTCGGCGGGATTGTCCAGCCAGTTACCCGATATTCTTTTCGCTGTCAGACGATTCTTCTGAAGTGGCGCTCGAGAAGGCAGAAGAATGGATTCGAGTCTCTAAAACACAAATTTCAATATAGAACCCCGTAAATGCTTTGTTATACGGATTCCGTTTAATCACTTCAAATTCGCTGCGCGAATTTGCGTTCATCACGGAATCCGTAGCTGTTCCTACGCCCGTTGGGCGGATAAATTCCTAAGGGAATTTATCGGAATCCGTATTATGCGGTGTGTTCACTGCGGAGTCGCTCACCGAACGCCGGTACCAAAGTAGCGCGATTTTCGAGGAATTTCGTGTACTGGTCAGCAATAATGGAATCAAAATCGATAAGATGACGGAATAATCACATCCGTAATTCTATGTATTTACCTTACCAACCGTTTTGAAGCTTCTTCCGCTTAACCGTGTCACTCAGAACGGTTGACGTGCTCTCCCAGTCAACACTTTCGACGCTCGAGTATCGTTCAAGAAATGGGTGGTGTGGCAGGGGTGCATCGATGATGCGTTTAGCTTCTTCGATTTCACCAATCGCCACGTCAATCCAGGCTGATTCGAGCACATCTGGGAGTTGTCCGAACAAGTTGTGAATGTCTGCGAAGCGGCTCGAGAGGAGTTGGTGAACGCGATCTTCGACACTGTCTTTGTAGCGTAAGTTCAATATTTCGATGGTGTCGTGGATTTGCCCGATGCGTTGAATGCGTCCTTTGCGTTGCTCGAGACGCGTTGGGTTCCAGGGCAAGTCGAGGTTGATGAGGCGTGCGAGGCGTTGTAGGTTTAGACCTTCTGAGGCTGCATCAGTTCCGAGCAGGAGGCGCAATTCGCCTGTTCTGACTTTTTGTTTGAGGTCTTCTCGAGTGCATGGTGTCCAGATTTCGTTTTTCATGATGCCGCTCGACTGGGGTCCGCTGTACAAGCCTATGGTTTCTTCGGGGAGTTGTTTTGTTAAGAAATCTCGTAACCATTCGATGCTGTCACGGTATTGACTGAAGATCATACAGCCGTATTCGAGCCAGCCTTTGACCTGTAAATAGTTCAGGACGATTTGTGGTTTTGGGTCGAGGTGTTCAAACTGAGCCAATTCTTCGCGAAACTGTTCAAGCAAAACCCGTTCTTCGAGTGTGAGGGTTTTTGAGGTCGGTATTACATCATTATCATCGTCGTCTTCAGTATCTTCAAACGCCTCGGGTTGTTCTGCTTCAACTTGTTGGGGCATATCTGTCCAGGTTGCCAGGATTTTTTCGGCGGTGAGCAGTCCAGCGTGCATCGAACTGCCCACACGGCGCAACAGGAGGGTTTTCAGGAATCCAGCGGATCTCATGCGTTGCGCGAGCGTTCGGCTGAACTCCTCTGCGAGTTCGTACGCATTTTTCAAGTAGTGCGGCAAAATGATTGGGTCTTCTTCGCCGTGAAGTTTGACCCGAATGGGTTGAAGCAATGGTTCGTGGGTTTCAGGATCGATTTGCGCCTCGAGTTGCTTTCGGGTGCGGCGCACAATGCGACGAATGAAGGGGTTGTGTTCCTTGATGAGCGCAGACCACAAGCGCCTTAATCGGTCAATATCTGGTTGACGCAAATTTCCGAATAGCCCACCGCTGGCGACTACCGTGCTGTCATCAATGCCAAGGCGTTGCCGCAGGACTGAAAAATCTCGAGCTTCGGTGCTTGGCGGGAGTGGGTTGCTCGTCCATGCCCACAGCTCATCGTCGTCGGGGGTTTTCACGGATTGCGTCATGATCACATCGAGCGCTTTTTCGCTTTTCCGCCAAGGGCTGAAATAATTCCCGAGAACACTCTCATCACCTCGAGACAACACGTCGAGCAAATCCCAAGCTTCGATGGGACGCATTTGAACGGGGGTTGCGGTTGCCAGCAGAACGCTGCGGCTTTGTTCAGCAATTTGATACATGAATTTCAATAAGTTGTTGGCATCGGCTTGTTCTGCGTCGCGTCCAATTCCAAGGTTGCCGCGTCGGGCACGGTGGGCTTCGTCAAGAATGACGAGATCGTATTTGAGTTTGAGCAGTTCTGTTGTGGTTTCTGCGCCGCGTGTCACCAAGCCGCTCGAGATGATCCCGATGCGTCTTGGGCAATTCCTCAGGTTGCCCTTTGGGTACTCGATGCCATTTTCATCTTGCCAGCAAAGCCCTGTCCAAATTGCAGTTGGAACGTTGAGGAGGTCGTTGAGTTCCGCTTGCCACTGTGACATCACCGTTTTTGGACAGATCACCAGAATTGGTTGATCGCCGTGCAATGCGATCAGCTCGGCGCTCATGCCAAGTTGAATGGTTTTGCCCAGACCAACTTGATCCGCGAGAATAAAACGTGCTTTTTTGGTCACGCCCAAATGGGCATCCATGACTGTTTTGACGAAATACTTTTGATGCGCCCACAACCCTGTCTCTCGGCGGTACACAGGAGTTTCGATGATGGCAGCGCCTGGGTCGGGGTTTACAGTCCAATCGTCAATCGTGTGAATCACCGTGCGTTTGGAAAGGCGTTCAAAGTCTTGAATCACGGCATCGCAAAGAGGTACAGCCTGTGGTGCATTCCAGAGCGCATCGAACTCTGTTTGCACCCATCTCACCGCCTCATCGCTCGGGTCTTCCCAGACGAGTTCGTAATTCATGACCCAAGCGCGACGGCTTTCATTGGCGCTGCCCATAAAGGCTGTACAAGTTCCATTCTCGAGTTCGATCACGCCCGCCTTACCGTGAACCAAACCAAACACCGTGTCTGGCAAGACGCGAACCTCGAGTTTGCCCGAGCGAAGAAACTCGTAGAGCCGCCGCAATCGTGCTTGGGCTGGCGCTTCGGTCAGGCGTTCTTCGGGTTCTGAAGCGCACCAGGAGCGCCAGAGGGCATCTTTGGCGGCTTTGGCGGTCTTGACATCGAGCGGGTCAAGGTCGGAATTGCAGATCACCCGCACCTTGCCGCTCATGCTCTCAAGTGACTCTCCGACCAACTCGAGCAGGCTGGAGTTGAAATACCCCGCAATGCGGTCGTAACGTTTCGCGCCCCGCAAACGAGAGGCGAGGAAGTGCTGGTCCAATCGACCCAAGCGAGACGAGAACCTGTTCATACGCTGTCGTTGCGAATTGCGCCCAGGAGAACCCGAGCCATGCCCGCGTCGTCCACCCAGTGCGTCAGTGCGGGGAGTTTCTCGAGTCGTGCCAAGTACTCGAGTTCGAGCATGAGTTGTTCGCGTTCTGCCCAGTACGCGGGCAGTTCGGTCTTCAGGTAATTCAGTCCCTCTTTGGCATCTTCGGCTTTGACCGCGCTGTAAATCGCAAACAGTGCGTGACGCAGCAAGCTCGAGGCGAAATCGTCATTGTCGATTCGGTCATTCAGTTGTTTTGACCCGAATTCGGATGCGGTTTGTAACCGAGCCTGGTTCGCTTGGTTGTTGGCGTACAGGGTCGTGTATTCGGTCGCGCCGAAGCCTCGAGCGAGTTCTTGAAACGCGCCAACGCGGGTTTCGCCGTGCGTTTCGACTTCCAAACCTTTGAGGTAAAAACGTTCCATCCCAGAGAGTTTCTTCCAGGCTTCTTTGCTTAAACCTTGTGGCACCAGGTGATCGCAAGCGATCCGCACCGCGTTTTCAATCAGTTGAACCACTGGACTTTTTTCGTTTTTGGTGCGTTCGCGTCGTAATTCTTGTTGCGGGTTGATTTCTTCGATGGGTTGCGCGGTCAACACCCTAAGTGCGGCGGCATACGCGGCAAGTTGATAATCGGCATCGGAGAAATTGGGGTTGCTGTGATCCTCGAGTTGCGTCATGGAATCGAGTTGCTTGCGGACTTCGGTTTCGACGCGCGGAATGATCTCGTCGAGGAAAGCCCCTTCGGTTTGGGTACGCTTGCGTAAGATCAACAAGACTGTACCTTGCACGTAATTTCCACTTTTCAGGGCGCTGTCAGTTTCGGTTGCGATGCACCAGGCGGCGGTGACGCGCAACCCAGCCGCCCAGAGGATCAAGGATAAATCTGCCCAGACAGCCGCATCTTGATGGGTGAACATGACCACTTGAGCGCCGTTGTCTGGCATCTGAGCAGCGAGGCGGCTGTAGCATTCGACCATGCTGTTGCGGAATCCGCTGTCATTGCCTTTAACGGCAAGGGCGCGTTTGCTGTCGGAGTACCAGTTGGGGAAGAGTCGCTCGAGGTGCTTGTCATACCAGCTCGAGAAGAATTCTGAGATTTCTTCGTAATTGACTGCATCTGCGTATGGGGGATCAGTAATCCAGTAATCGCAATGATGGTTTATTGCTCGCGCATCAGTTAACTGTACTTGAGGGGCGCCTGCGACTTCGTTAGAAATAAAATCTCCAAACCATGTTGTGTTCAAGGAGAGTAAAGTCCTACTGCCAAAATTATAGAGGGTATTGAGAGCTTGGTTTGAAAATACCTGTTCCACACGCTCATTCGCCGCATTTGAGTGCCATCTTGAAAGTCTTGCATTGAAATCACTACAACGACCGATCAGCAACAAAAGTGCTTTTTGCGTTTCGGTTGCTATTTCGTCTTTACCAATCAGAGAACTAAGTAAACCAATTGTCAATAACTGCCGAGGTGTAAACAGATGATGCCAATGAGTCCATCCTCTCTCACGAATTGGTTGTTCAGTATTGTATCCAGTTTCAATTCTTCGGCTCGGAATAAATCCCTTAACTTGCCAATCAATAAAACGCTCTTGCATTAACTCCAGCACATGTTGTTCTCGAGCAACATCTGCACCGTCAGGGGCGCGGTAATGTCTACGAGTACGGCGCAGCAACTTGCCTTTATCCAACAATTCCGCGAAGTCCGAAAGGGCTTCCGCTTTCTGTTTCGAGAGTTCGTGTTTTCCATCCTTCTCTATGTAATAAGTTTCTACCCAACGAATACAATACAAACGCTCTTGAAACACGTCATTTGATCTTGGTACGAGATCATTGTTTTCCCAGGGTCGCAAACCTCCCTGAATATCTCGGCGCAAAACTTTTATTGGAGTGGACTGACTGCCATCTGGAGGCACGACAGCACCTTTTAGAACTGTACCAATCTTGGCTTTGCTCATCTGAGCCGAACTGGCTTTGCTCATAATCTTGATGTCATAGCGTTTGTTTGGCGCGTCTGGCTCGAGATGTGCGATTGTTTTTGTTTTTTCTCCAATAACCCAACTCGGTGCGAGTGGCACACGCCAACCCGATTCGGGATCAATCGCTTCGACGCAATACAAGTACGCGTCAGCTCGCCAACCAAGTTCGTTGTGCTCTATCCCCCACGTAGTAATTTGAGCATCTGCGATGTCATAAATGGTTTGTCGAGCCGCCTTGAATGTTTGGAGAGATTTTTCGCTTCCACCAACGATATTCAATGCGCCCCACGTCAATAATCCTGCAACAGGGTTGAGATCAGACGCATAAACGTTACAGCCGATTCGTGCTGATTCAAAGGGAATACTTCCCCCACCGCAAAAACTATCGCCGACTCGTGGTGTGTGCCCAAACCTTTTTAGTCCCAATTGATGCACCAACTCGGTTAAGTCTTTGGCGGTCGTTTCAAGGTGCGAGTTGATAAAATTCCAATCGTTCAAATTAACGTTGCTGGTGTGTTCTGGGCGTGAACAATACTCGAGCTTTTTGGTGTACGTGAACGTATTCCACGTGAGATTGTCCAACTCCTCAAGTTCTTCCGCATTGAGGTCGTTTCGTAATCGATCATTCTCGAGAAACAGTTCTTGTACTTCCTGTGGTTGCGCTTCAAGTAGTTCCTTGTAAGGCAAAGCTTTTATACGTCTTTTTTTCAGACCTTTGTTATCCATCGTCATCAGCTTCAAGAAAACATCACGGTCGGCTTCAGGATTGTTGGTACTTGGCAATAACAAACCAAGTACCGTGGCACGAACCAAAACCAAGGGTTTGCGCCCCCACCATTTTCCTAAACCGGTGAGGGTTTGACTTTGTTTGGCATCACGTTCTTTGTAACTTTCGGCGCTTACTTGAGCAACTGGAAATTGCGTTTCGATAAACGCGGAAGCATTGACCCAATCAAAATGACTATCTGCTGCACTCATACGATAGTTTACCTGTTATTGTGGTTCTTGATTCTCAATTCTTTCACCCAGACCAATTGCGATATTCAAGGATTAAGGATTTACCCTTACACCCTAAAGGTAAATGTGGTATTCTGAATATCAGCCGAGGAGGCAAATGCAGTTCAAGTTCGACTCCCCAAAACTCGAGGCGTTGTACACCTCGGAAAAAGGGGCAAAGAAGTACCCACCAGATGTTGTGGACGCATTTTTTGATTTGATAGAAATCATCAAAGCCGCACCCGACGAGCGAACATTCCGAGAATTAAAAGGCTTGCATTACGAAAAATTAGAAGGCAAACGCGCCAAAGCATCCGAACGCTCAATGAGGCTCAACGATCAATGGCGTTTGGTTGTCAGCATTGAACGCGATAAGTCCGGCAATACCGTCTTGATTCTCGACATCGAGGATTACCATTAACGTGACCTCAGGAGGTAGCACATGATCACCTCAAACAAACCACCACTTCGTTCCGCCCGCGTGACCCCACCCGGGCGCATCATTGAACGCGAACTTGAGGCTCGAGGTTGGGACCAACTTGACTTGGCGAAAATCATGCAGCGCCCAGTGAATGCTGTGAATGAAATCATTGCGGCGAAGAAACGAATTACGCCAGAAACAGCGCACGAACTCGGGGCTGCGTTTGGGGTCGAGGCTGCCTTTTGGTCGAACTTGGAGGCGAATTATCGATTGCGCATCACTGAAGACGAAGAGTCCGAAGCGCGTATTGCCAAACGCAGAGATTTGTATGAACGCTACCCTATTCGTGAATTACAAAAACGAGGCTGGATTGAAGAAACCATCGAACCCATCGAGATTGAACGTTCTCTTGCTGGGCTTCTTGGGTCGTCAAACCCAATGCAGTACCCAGCGTGGTCAGCGCCGTGTTATCGCGGTTCGGAGAAGTTGACGCCCGAAATTGGCAGTCGGGTTGCTTGGGTTGCTCGAGTGCGGTATTTGGCAAAACAACAGAAATGCGCGAAATTCGAATCGAAAAACCTGGAGGCGTTGGTGCTTCGCTTGCTTGAATTGACCTTGCACGAGAACGGTGTGCGAGACGTGCAAAAAACTTGTGCCGAGTCTGGGGTGCATTGTGTGTTTGTTCAAGCACTTCCGAAAAGTCATGTTGACGGAGCGGCGTTCACGCTGAGTGGTCGTCCAGTTATTGCCTTGTCGTTGCGTTACCAGCAATTGGATCGTTTCTGGTTCACGTTGTTTCACGAACTAGCACACATTGTCTTTGGTCACACAGATGTCTTGTGCGAGGAGATCAACGCAGAACACGATAAAGAAGCCATTGATGAACAAGAACAGCAAGCCAATCAATGGGCGAGTGAACGATTGATTCCCCCCAACACTTTCCAGGATTTCACAACCATTGGTGAATTCTCGAGGGGCGCAATCGAGCAATTTGCTGCAAAAATCGCTCGCCACCCTGCCATCGTTCTGGGACGCTTGCAGTTTGATCAGGTCATCCCGTGGGGCAAGATGAATCAATTACAACCAAACGTCAGGGGATTGCTCGAGCTTTAATTCGTGTCGAACAAGACCGCTTGGCTTTTCGCAGCGGTAAAGAACTCTGGCACACTTCGCTCGAGTTGCCGTGTTGGCGTTGGATTTTCGGTCAGTGCAAAACGCACCGCTTTGCGCCAGCCCTTGTTTCGATCAAGCACGGTGCCTGTTGCCGCAGCGGTTTGCGTGTATAGCCACCAACGCTCCTCGGGCAGCAATCCCACCCAGTTTCCCACAGCGATGTTGCACAGGGCAGGGTCGGCATCCTCAAGCGCCCAGCAGAGCAACACCAATTCTTTCCCGAAGTCACGCCTTAACAGGTTGACCCCAGGCTTCCACGATGCGCTGCCAATGCCTTCGACTTTCAGGCGTTGGTTCAGATGCGCTCGGGTTTCTTCGGCTATGGCATTCCATTTCGCGTGTGACAATCGGACCCGCAACTGACCATCCAGCCGTTCGCCCAAACTGACCTCGCTCGAGCCTGTGGCGGTGTCGAAACTGAAATGCTCACTGATTTCGACCTCTGCTTTTTCGCTGCGCGGAATGTGGACAACAAAGTGATGCTGACTGACCCCAGGGTCAAAACCAAAACCGTTGGCTTTCTTGGTTTTTGCAGTTGCACGTTTTGCTGGCTCGACTTTTATCGGTTCTGCAAGTGTTAGATCATGTTTCATTGGTTAACATCACCTGCTTTCGGTATCAGCTTTTTGTCCTCCGCCCACTCGAGCAAATCTGCACCGACGTTGAACACAAGGGTTTCAATACTGCATTCCACAACGCCTTCATTTTGGACTGTCCTGAGGGGAGCGATGCAATTTTCGATGGTTTCTGCGTCCAGCTCTTTTTCTTTCGAGAAGTTCAGTTCAATGTACTCTTGTCGCCCCGCGCCGCCGCTCACAGTGACGACCACGCCGCTCGCTTTCACTTTATGACGTTTGAGGCTTTCAAACAGTGTGTAAGTGCTTTTTGTGTCCTGGGTTTTTTCGTGACGTTTCCAACGGGCTGGTTTTCCTGCATCAACTTTAAACTTGTCTTTGTGCCCCCAATCAACCGCGATTTTCTCTTGGGCACTTTCCACACCACCTCGAGATGCCATCGCAAGCACGATGGTCGTGCCTTCTTGGAGCACGAATGGTGAATCGTAGATTGCTCCAGAGTTTCTTGGACTGCTTCCGTCAGTGGTGTAGCGTATTTCGGCGTTCGGCGAAGCTTGCAGTTCCATGCGTCGTAGCCCGCTGGCATCGACATAATCGCGGTGTTGGAGCGTGATCTGATTGCGCCAAGTGAAAGCTTCACCCGTTTCGTGTTGTCCGCTTGAATCCACGGATACGAAACTCACTTCAAGATGTGCCGTCGTTAACGAAGTCCCTTCGAGTCGTTGACTTGACCGCGTTGCCACCCCTCCGAAATCGTAGTACACGGTATCGCCGTGAATCGGTGTGATTCTGAGTTGTGTCTCACCGGTCTTGGGATCACGACTGCTTGCTTGAACACGGACTTCGGTTTTCGGTTGTGGAAATGGACCTTTGTCGAGGATACCGCCATGTTCGCGCCACATTTCTTTTTGCAGGCAATCGGTTCGGAGCGCCTCGAGTGCATCGGTACGGTGCCAATTCCATTTCACGTTGGTTGCTGCACGTTTTTTTATTTCAGTCCACGGCATTTGTTGTTGGGTGAACAAGCGTTGCTCGCACTTTTTTCGGAAAGTATCTTCTGTGACGTTTTCTTCGTACTTGCCTCGTGCTTTGAGCGTCTCGAGAATCTGATTCTCACCGTTGTACTGATTGCCTTGAAACTTCATGGGAAAATCTGCCTGAACCAGCTCTTCATTTTCCGTCGTAGAACCTGGGTACCACAGCACCGTGAACGTCTCACGGACCACACTTTGAAACTGGGCGATGGTTTTGTCGTTCAGCTCGAGCGCCTGTACCATCTGTGGGTCGTTGTCCGCGACGCGTTCTTGTTTTAACTCATCGATGATGTGCTTCATTGCCCGCAATCGCTTTCCAGCCTCGATCAGGGGTTGGTAGGTTTCTTTCGTGCCAGTCAAAAAAGCCACACGGTTCTTGAAACTCGCGTTGTCAAAGAAGGCTTTGATGTCTGGATTTAAACCACTGCCCTGAAACGGTCGGAAGATCACCAAGGTCACATCCGACTGGTTCAGTTCAACCTCATTTAGTGCTGGGAGCGCCACGACACGTTGGTACACAAGTCGTTTCTCGGGCTTGAACATGGTTTCAAGCCGTTCACGAAGCAATTTAAGCGCTTGTTCTTCTTGGTACTGACCGACAAGACTAAAAAGTTTGGCATTCAGGTTTTGAACGTTCTTGAAATAGAATTTTCCATCTCGATTGCTGTGCAAGTACCACGCCGCTGTCGAAAGTGACTCGAGCAATGCAGGTAAGCGTGATGCGTCTCGATTTGGCGCACACAAATGCAGGACAATTTCTGGGATGTTCAAACCAACAACAGCATTCGGAACGTTCGCTAAAGATGCCATCAAAAGCAACTTACACAAATCCGTTGCGTCATTGTTCCCAAGATTTTGATCCATGGTTTCAGCAACAGCGCTTCCCATTGAGGCAATATCGTGCGCTATCGCGTTTTCAAGGGTTGGGTTAGCCATTCTCAACTCGAGTCTGGTTAGGTCATCATTCAAATCGATGTCGTGTGCAGCAATCAGTTGTTGGTGTTGACTGCGTTTAGAATTCCACAATTCTGCTACGACACCACGCATCAGTCGAATCAAAGCCCGAGTTTGTTGAAAACCTTCGTTTTCACGAAAACGTGCGTACAAATCCCGCAAGGTCGGATGAAAAGGGTAGGTCGCACGAATTCGCAAGGCAAAGCTCTCTGGTGATTCGTTCGTGATGTCCATTTGCCTTGCGTCACGCACTGCAACCTCATACTCTTTCGCAACCGTTTCAATCTCTTTCTCGTCAGGAAGACTGGCAAACAATCGTGTCCGCAAAATCTGGTACAACTCATCGTCGTTCAACCGAACGGGTTCTAGGGTTTTTGCGCTGCGGTGCGCTTCGTTCTGCAAATTCCCCAAGGCTTCACGGATATAATTGCTGCCTCGAGCATACGCGGTGCCAAGATCGGTCATCACCAAACAAACTTTCGAGCACGCATCCGACCCCAGCGCCACAAAAAGGTTGCTTAATGCCGTTGCCGTGACTCGAGCCAGATCAGAATTGCCTATCGCTTTTGATTCCGCGTGATCGAAATACGGCGGAAGTTCATCAAGCAACAGCAGCACTGTTTCGTTGGCGAACAGGTTCTCCCAGGCTTTTTGACCTGGTGCTTGCAACGGCGAGTAGCAATCTTTGAAATGCTCTCGTTTACCAAGTTGCTCGGCAATCGATCCCCATAACCCCAGTGGGAAATCCGTTTCACGTCCGTTGAACGTCACCACCCGCACCGCACCAAGATTGGTCGGTTGATACAAGCCTTGCAAAGCCTTTTCTCGTATTTCTGGATGTTTTGCCAGCAAGCCAAACGTCAAAAGGTTGTGGGTTTTTCCACCGCCCATGGATTGCTTCAGCAAGAACACACCCTGCGGCGAACCACCCTCGAGCCTTCGAAAACCAAGCTCGAGCAATTCACGCATCCCAGCCGTGACAAAATTCTCGTCAAAGAAAGCCTGCACATCAATGTGATCAGTACTCAAATCGTTCAAATCTAGAACCGTATCGCGGCGTTGCGAGTCAAAGACACTTTCTCGAGGGACACACAAATTATGAAGCGTCATATGGCACAGTATACGCGACTCAGAGACACAAGATTTGCCCAAATACAATCTCTACAAGGTGAAGACACAATAAACTCAAGCAGCAATTTCTTAAGGTGTTTGCGCTGGTTCAGCCCACAATTACGGTAAAGGTGCAAGACGTGTGCAGTTCGCAATACATCTACGCTGTGCAAATCGACTCTCAAATTTGGAGCATTCAATCGGTGAAGGGGCACGATCAGAAAGGGGTGATCTCATAGTAAAAACGAAAAACCCGCATAGCGTATTAAAACCCATGCAACACGATACTTTCCAGACTAAAATCCGTATCAACAAGAAAGTTCGGATCACGCAATGGTCTTAAATCCCCTTCAACCATGTCAGGCGAAACCACAAAATCAAACCGTTGCGAACGGTATGGTGGCCGAACCCACGGCAGGGCTGAATTTTCAGGCGCAGTGGCTCGTGACCGCAGTCACGACCTTCGAGGTGTCGACGGTTGGTGAATCGAATCTGGTGGTCAGCGCGGTCGTGATCTTTGAGGACTCGAGTTACCTGGTCATCACCCAGGTGCGTCCCAACGCGGCAATATCTAAACTGAGGTGTTCATGGCTGCTCGAGGTTTTCTGATTTTTCTGGAAATGAAGACAACGTTTTCGACCCGGTGATTCGGTTGCATGGAGGTGCTTGACTTTTCAGACTTGAACCCCTAATCTTGCATTATCACAAAAGGAAACAGGGTTTCTGCCGATTTTTTCGGCATTTCCGTTACGGAAACACTGTTGCTTTCTTAAAAATTCTGAAATCACCCATGAAACAACTCCCTCTGACGCCTCCAGCCCGTGTTCCGACGATCCGCGATGTCGCTCGCGCCGCCGGGGTCAGTGTCGGTACAGCCTCAAAAGCACTTAACGGTCAAGGTCAGTTGCGCACTGAAACTAGAGCGCGTGTTCAGCGGGTCGCCAGCGATCTCGGCTTCCGT
Source organism: Deinococcales bacterium (assembly GCA_043730305.1). Classification (GTDB taxonomy): domain Bacteria; phylum Deinococcota; class Deinococci; order Deinococcales; family JAAFIG01; genus JANXTZ01. The sequence continues at coordinate 22,646 of JAYTKL010000326.1, forward strand.
CCGAACGCCCTGATGCAAAGCCTGCTGCGCCAGAAGAGCTTCACGGTTGGTCTGATTTCAACTGACAGTTACGGGCGCTTCAGCAGTCCGCTGATGGAAGGCATTGAGGACGCGCTCGGCGCGGCGCAGTTCTCCGTGTTTCTCTGCAACGCCTCCGATGATCCCGTTCGAGAACGTCAGCACATCGAATCGCTGCTCTCCAAACGCGTGGATGGCATTATCGTGACCGCCCGGCGAACCGATCCTCGAGCCGCCGTCGATTTGGGCGTGGTTGGCGTGCCGATCCTTTACGCTTACACGCAAACCAACAACCCAAACGACCTGTGCCTGCTGCCCGACGATGCCCAGGGCGGGCGACTTGCCACCGAGCACCTGATTCGTGCCGGACGCAAACACATCGTTCACATCACTGGTCCAGAAAAATTCATAGCGGTCCGCGAACGCCGCGCCGGTTACGAGGCGGCTCTCAATGCCCACGGTTTGAGCCTCAAACACAGCGTGTTCTCTGGACCCTGGAGCGAAGCCTGGGGCTACGAGGCGGTGAGCCAACTGCTGAAACGTGACCGCGATGTGGACGCGATTTTCTGCGGCAGCGACCAGATTGCCAGGGGTGCCGTCGATGCGCTGCGCGAGCGCGGTGTGGGCATTCCCGACGAGATCGCGGTGGTCGGATACGACAACTGGGAGATCATTGCGGCAGCCACACGACCTGCCTTGACCACGATTGACATGAACCTCCACGAACTCGGGCGTTTGGCAGCCACCAAACTGCTCGGGTTGATTGACGGGCACAAATTGATTGACGGGCACAAAGACTCGGGCGTTCAGCGATTTCCCTGTCGGCTGATCGCCCGTGCCTCCTGCGGCACATCCGAAACCCTCGTCAGCAAACGAAAGGAGGACGGGCGAACCACACGCTAACGACGCAGTCAAAACCTGTCAAGTCCAACACCTCGAGCCTTCCAAGCAACTGCCGCGCCAAATCGGCGCAATCCAAGGAGTCCCATGCCCTCAAACAAGCGTTCCTTTTTTGCCCTGAGTGTTCTCACCGCCGCCGCCGCCACGCTCGTCGCCGCCGCCTTGGCGCAAGACACCTCAATTTCGTTTTGGGTCCGCGCGGCGGACAGCGGTTTCACGACGCCGCTCGTCAAGGCTTACAACGCCACGCATCCGGTTCAGGTCAAGCTGACCAGCATTCCTGACGGGCAATTCGTGACCAAGTTCGGCACGGCCACCGCCGGTGGTGCGGGACCGGACGTGGTGGCGGTCGATCTGATCTACCTGCCCGCCTTCGCCGAGGCTGGATTGATGACCGACATCAGCGACCAGATCAAGGCGTTGCCGTTCGCCAAAACCCTCTCGGATTCGCACGTCCGTCTGGGAACGTTTGAGGGCAAGAATTATGCAGTGCCGTTCAGCGCCGAAGGATCGGTGCTCTTGTACAACAAATCGCTGTTCAAGAAGGCGGGGCTGAACCCCAACAAACCGCCGAAAAACTGGACAGAGATCGAATCGTACTCAAAGAAAATCACGGCGCTTGGCGATGGCGTCAAGGGCTTTTACTTTGCAGGTGCCTGTGCTGGATGCAATGCTTTCACCTTCATGCCGCTGATCTGGGCCTCGGGCGGCGACGTGCTTTCCGCCGACGGCAAAACCGCCACGGTCGATACGCCCGCCGTGCGCAACGCGCTGTCGTTCTACCGCCGACTCTGGAGCAGCGGACAAGTCCCGGCTGGCGCAAAAACTGACGACGGCACGAACTTTCTCGGGGCATTCCTGACCGGTAAGATCGGTATGGCAGGCTCGGGCGCGTTCGCCATCGGCATCTTGAAGCGCGATCACCCAGACGTGGACTTCGGGGTTGCACCATTACCAGGTCAGAAGGGCGGCTCCTCGAGCTTTGCCGGCGGCGATTCGATTGGTATTCCCGCCGGTTCCAAGAACGTCAAAGCGGCGTTTGATTTCATCAACTGGTGCCTGACCGAAGAGGTTCAAGTCAAGGAGTTTGCCAAGAACGGCAGCATCCCCGTGCGTTCGGACCTCGCCGAGAACGAGTACAGCAAGCTCGATCCGCGCTTCGTGGTCGTCTCCAAAGCGATGGCGGACGGACGCACACCGTACACCACGCACTACAATGAACTCTTCAACGACGGCAACGGTCCGTGGCTGGCCATGTTTCAAGAGGCCATCTTCGGCGGCGGCGTCAACGCGGCGACCAAAAAGGGACAGGCGGCGTTCACCAAAATCCTGAACACAAAGTAAGCCCGAAACGCCACTCTTGGGGGGCGTGAGCGCTTGCGCCCCCCGAGGGAACTGGACACTCGAGAGGTACCAAATCCCATGAGCATCGCCGTCTCGAAACCCACGATCACCAAACCCAGCCTGACTCGAATTCGACAGCAACGGGCTGGACTGCTGTTCGTGCTGCCGTGTGTGCTGTTCACGCTCGTGTTCTTCATCGTGCCGCTCGGCATGACGGTTTGGATGTCGCTACACAACTGGGGCTTGTTGAAAAAGCCTTTCTTCACCGGACTCGAGAATTACCAGGAACTCTTCAACGACTCGACGTTCTGGGCGAGCCTGCTGTTCACCACCAAGTACACGCTCGTCGTCACACCGATGATCTTCGTGATCGCCTTCGGACTGGCATTGCTGGTGCAACGACCCTTGCGTTGGGTCGGCACCTTCCGTACCGCGTACTTCCTGCCCGTGGTGATCGGCTTGGGAACCTCGAGCCTGCTGTGGACGTGGTTGTTGAACGATCAGGTCGGCATTTTCAGCGCCATCCTGATGCGTTTGGGAATCGTCAAAGAACCCGTGCAGTGGCTCGCGGAGTCTGGCAGCGCCCTGGCGACGCTCGCGGTCATGGTCGTTTGGAAGACGGTTGGTTTCACAATGGTCTTGCTGGTGGTTGGGATGCAGGCGATCCCGACTGAACTTTACGAATCTGCGAAAATCGACGGCGCGAACTGGTGGCAGGGAATGCGCTTCATCACGATTCCTTTGCTGCGCCGTACCTTCGCGCTGGCATTGACAATCTCGGTGATCGGGTCATACCTGGCGTTCGATCAATTTTACATTTTGACGCACGGCGGACCGCAAAATTCGACGATCACGGTCGTTTACTGGATTTACCGCGCCGCGTTCACTTACTTCCGACTTGGCTACGCGGCGGCGATGTCGGTGGTCTTGTTGCTGATTCTCGTGGCGATCAGCGTGTTTCAACTGTACCTGCTGCGCGACGATTCGAACACCTGAAAAACTCGAGAACATTTTAAACCATTTCAAAAGCACTATTGGCAATCTTAAGCCTTCCGAAGTTCATCACTCGAGTCTTCAATCTCAAATCTTCAGACCAAAGCACCAACCCGCACGAAAGGCAGCACATGATCCAACCCAGCCGTCCAAACCAACCGCGCAAACGCCCACCGATCCTGTTCTACACCGTCTGCGTGCTGCTGTTCGTGATGTTCGCCTTCCCGCTGTTCTGGTCGCTGCTGACCTCGTTTAAACTGCCATCCGAGGCGTCGGCTTCGCCAGCCAACATCATTCCCTCGAAGTTGACGTTTGAGAATTACACGCAACTTGCCTCATTTGGTGACGGCATCGGACGTTACCTTGGCAACAGCGTGATCGTGACCGCCATGACCGTGATCGGCGCGGTGCTGCTCTCGACGCTCGGCGGGTTTGGATTCTCACGGTTCAGCTTTCCCGCCAAGAACCTGATTTTTTTGCTGATCCTGGTGACGCTGATGATACCGTTTCAGTCGATCCTGACCCCGCTTTTTTTGCTGTTGCGCTTCATTCATTTGCAGAACACCTTGCTCGGACTGGCGCTCGTCTACATCACGTTTCAACTGCCGTTCGCGGTCTTCATGATGCGCAACTCCTTTGACAGCGTGCCGCGAGAACTCGAGGAGGCTGCCCTGATCGACGGCTGCACGCCGTTCACGCTGCTGACCCGGGTGATGCTGCCAATCGTCATGCCAGGCATCGTCACGGTGTCGCTGTTCGCGTTTTTCGGAGCCTGGAACGAATTTTTGGCGGCGCTGATTTTCATGTCCAACGCCGAAGATTTCACGCTGCCGGTGATGCTTTTAAACGCGCAGTCGGGTCAGTTCGGCACGGTCAATTGGGGTGCAATGCAGGCGGGGCTGACGATCAGCATGTTGCCGTGCGCGGTTTTGTTTTTGCTGTTGCAACGCTATTACATCAACGGCTTAATCGCGGGCGCGGTCAAGGGTTGAGCATCGCTCAGAAAAGGCAGATCAACATACGCACGGTGAACGCGTAGCTCGAGCCTTCAGTTGCGTGCGTTTTGACCCACAGATTTCAAAACTCGAGGAGCCTCATGTCGCAAACACAGACCAATCACTCAACTCCAGTCACACATTCCGTCGTGACCGATACAGCCGCCAGTCCACACGCGCTGCTGCGACCCGTCCCAGTTAGCGCCGTGACGCTCAAAGACGATCTCTTCGCGCCGCGCCTCGAGAATATGTTGGTGACGCTGACCAGCCAGCATGAGCAGCTCGAGGCGACCGGACGACTCGATAATTTTCGTCGCGTGACGGGGGATTCGGACAAGCTCTTTCAAGGTTTGTACTTCAACGATTCGGATGTTTACAAATGGCTCGAGGCTGTCTCCTGGGCGCTCGTCCGCGGACCGAATCAAACGCTCGAGGCTCTGGCAAACGAGGTCATCGCGCTGATCGAGGCGGCGCAGGACCACGACGGGTATTTGAACACGTACTTCAGTTTAGATCGCAAAACTGAACGTTGGACAAACCTGCGCGACATGCACGAGATGTACTGCGCGGGACATCTGATTCAGGCGGCGGTCGCGCACCAACGCGTCACCGGCAGCGACCGTCTGATGCGCGTGGCGCGGCGCAATGCCGATCTGATCTGCGCAAAGTTCGGTCCCGCCGAATCGGGTCGTCAGCCTGGTGTCTGCGGTCACGAGGAGATCGAGCTGGCGCTCGTCGAACTCTACCGCCAGACTGGCGAGACCTCGTATCTTGAGACGGCGTGTTACTTCATCGACGCTCGAGGGCACGGGCTGCTCGGACCTGGGACACGCTTCAAAGCCGATTACTACCAGGATCACCAACCGCTGCGCGAACTCGAACAGATGGTCGGACACGCGGTTCGGGCACTGTACTTGAATGCTGGCGCGACGGACGTGTACCTCGAGCGCGGCGACAAGACCGTACTCGCGGCGCTCGAACGGATGTGGACGCACATGACCTCGCGGCAGATGTACGTGTCTTCTGGACTCGGGGCGCGGCACGACGGCGAGGCGTTCGGTGAGGATTTCGAGTTGCCCAACAAGCGTGCCTACACCGAGACCTGCGCCGCGATCGGCAGCCTGATGTGGGACTGGCGGATGCTCAAAGCGACCGGTCAGGCACGGTACGCCGATTTGATCGAGGCGACGCTCCTCAACGCGATCCTGCCGGGCATCTCCTTGGGGGGTCGGGATTATTTTTACGAGAATCCGCTCGAGGATGACGGTGGGCATCGCCGTCAACCGTGGTTCGCCTGCGCCTGTTGTCCGCCGAACGTCGCCCGCTTGCTGACCTCGCTGCCAGGCTACGTGTACAGCCTCTCAGAAGGTGGCATCTGGGTTCACTTGTACGCCCAGGGAAGCGCGAATCTCGAGTTGAACAATCAGCCTGTCAGGATCGAACAGCGCACGCATTACCCGTGGGACTCCAAGATCGAACTCGAGCTTCAAACCGAGGGCGAGTTCAGCCTGCACCTGCGCATTCCCCATTGGTGCGAGTCTGGCGCCACACTGAGCGTCAACGGCAAGGATGGGGGCATCAACCTCAGTCCAGGCAGTTACGCCGAACTGCGCCGCGTTTGGACATCCGGCGACCTCGTCAAGCTCGAGTTGCCGATGCCCGTACAATTCCTCGAGAGCCACCCCCAAATCCTCGAGAACCTCGGTCGCGTCGCCGTGATGCGCGGACCCCTCTTGTACTGCTTGGAGGGTGTCGATCACGCCGACGTGAACTTGCGCGAAATCGAGCTTGATCTGCGCGAACCACCTTTGAGCGAATGGCGACCCGAGCTGCTGGCTGGCGTCACGGTCTTGCGCGGTGCGGCTCGAGTGCGCCAGCCGGACCAGGCATGGCAGCACCGATTGTACCGACCCGTCGATCTCGGTCCGACCCGTCCGGGCACAGCCATCGAAATCACGATGGTGCCGTATTTCGCCTGGGCGAACCGTGAAGCTGGACCCATGCAAATCTGGCTGCACCACGGGGAGTCCGCATGAGCACCCTCGCCACCAACACCCTGCGCGAGTTGCCGCTCGGCGCGATCAAACCCACGGGCTGGCTGCTCGAGCAACTGCGCTTGCAGGCGGATGGATTGACCGGACATCTCGAGGAAATCTGGGCGGATGTCGGCGCCAACAGTGCCTGGCTCGGCGGGACGGGCGAATCCTGGGAGCGTGGACCGTATTACCTTGACGGACTGATCCCACTCGCGCACGGGCTGAACGACGCGAGGCTGCTCGAGAAAGCCCAGCGTTGGATCGAGGCCATTCTTGCCAGCCAGCGCCAGGACGGTTTTTTTGGACCTGTGCAGAACGACGATTGGTGGGCGCGAATGCCCGCGCTCAAATCCTTGCAACAGCACTTTGAGGCAACGCGCGATGTCCGCGTGGTTCCATTCATGACGCGCTACTTCAGACATCAACTCGAGCACCTGGAGGCACGACCGCTGAGCGAATGGGGCGAGGCTCGAGGCGCCGAGAATGCGCTGATGACGATGTGGTTGCACGGCATCTCGCACGAGGATTTCCTGCTCGAGTTGACGGATGTCCTGCTGGCACAGACACTCGACTGGGAAACCTACCTGACCGAGCATTTGATTGAGGAAGCCGCCAGCAGCTTCTCGCATTTCACGCACGTCGTGAACGTGGCGATGGCGCTCAAGCTGCCCGCCGTGCGTTTCCTGCGCGACGGCGACCCCAGGCACTTGGAGACCACCCGACGCGCCCTTGCGAACCTTGACCGCCTGCACGGCATGCCCAACGGCATGTTTTCCGGCGACGAATGGCTGGCAGGGCTCGGTCCGCGGCGCGGCGTCGAGACCTGCGCGGTGGTCGAGGCGATGTACAGCCTCGAGGTCGCCGCACGAATTTTCAGACAGCGTGATCTGGCCGACCGGCTCGAGCGGATCACCTTCAACGCGCTTGCCGCCGCGATGGGTGCCGACATGCAAACCCATCAGTACCATCAACAGGTCAACCAAGTGCTCTGCACCGTTGCCCAGCGCGAATGGACCTGGGCGACCGACGACGCGAACACCTTCGGACTCGAGCCACACTTCGGATGTTGCACCGCCAACCTGCACCAGGGCTGGCCAAAGTTTCTCGCCTCGCTCTGGGCAACCACGGCAGACGGTGGCTTAACCGCGCTCGCCTACGCGCCGAACACCACCACGGCACAACTGGCGGGCGGTAGGGTGACGCTCGAGACGCAAACAGATTACCCATTTAAAGACACCGTGCAAGTCAGAATCACACTCGAGAACCAAAGCTCATTTCCACTCGAGTTACGGATTCCAGGTTGGTGCCAAGAGGCAACCCTTCATATTAACAATCAACCTGAAGCGGTTCGAGCCGTTCTAGGCTTCGTCCGACTCGAACGGGTCTGGCACAACAATGACACGCTGGTGTTGCACCTGCCGATGCGTGTCAGCGCACAAGTTCGACCTCGCAATGCCTTGACCCTCGACTACGGTCCCTTGGTGCTTGCCTTCGCTCCGGGCGAAATCTGGTCAAGGATCGAAGACTCGAGGGACATTGGCGGTTTCGGTGATTTCGAGTTGCGACCGCGCCGCAGTTGGAATTACGCCATCGACCTGCCCAACCTCGAGCCTGAGGCGCTTGCCCTCGCCTGTAAGGTAATGCACCACGACCTGCCAAGCCCACCGTTCTCGCACCGGATTGGCACGCCTCCGACTGGCGTTGAAGCGGTACCGTTGCGGGTCAGTGTTCCGGTGCGAATGATGACCTCGTGGCAACTCGAGGGCAATTCTGCTGCGGCACCGCCAACCCACGGTGTGGGCTTGCATCAAAGCTTCTCTATTCCCTTCGTACCGTACGGCTGTGCACGACTGCGAATCGTCGAATTTCCTCGGATTCGGCACGACGACGAGTCTCCGGAGAATGCCCTGGTTTGAAATCTCGCATTCACTCCTCGCCTCTGCGTTTTCCAAACCGTTCAACATTAACGGGCTGGGGCGGTATCACTTCGAGTTGTCACCGAACGCAGCGGGTGGAGATTTGAGACCGTTGGGTGACCCGAAAACGATGGATGTCCTCGAGTTGCTTTGGAAGGATTAGTTGTGCTGCACAGCTCGTTGAGCTGGTATACGGTACTTTTGAATCTTGCGGTTGTCGCCACCCATGGTCGAGGATGGCGGTTCAAGCCTGACCCTCACCCCCACAGGCGCACCCATGATGGTACACGCCGACCGTGATCGTGTGGCGCAAATCACGCTCAACCTGATCTCGAACGCCTTGCGTCGCGCGCCAGGCAGTCCGATCAGGCTCGAGTTACAGTCTGCCGAAGGCATGGTGTCCTGCTGCGTGGCTGATCGTGGTTCGGGCATCGGCGCAGAACACCTGCCTCATATTTTCGAGCGCTTCTACCGTGCCACACCACTTCGCACGGATGCACCGACCGGCACGGGTGTGGGATTGACGATCTCGAGCGCCCTCGCCCGTGCGATGGGTGGCAGCCTCGAGTGTGAAAGTATCATCGGGGTTGGTTCGAGGTTCACGCTCGTCCTGCCAGCCGTTGACGGTTCGCTGCTGCCGAGGCTTTAAAACTTCTTTACAACTCCTGGGTAGCCTTGAGCCCATGAGTGATTCACTGTTGATTCAAGCTGCCCGTCTGACCGCCCTGTTCGGGACTGCCCTGCTCGTCTTCTCCGCCATTGGTGGGGTGCTGATCGCCTCGAAGACGGCACAAAAAATCCCATTCCTGAAGGGCAAGACCTTCAAATACCACCGTCTGATCTCTCTGTTCGGGACGGCGTTGCTGGTGCTGCACCCCGGTCCGTTGTGGCTCGCCCGAGCGACCACCAGCGTCACGCTGTCCGCCCTGTTCATTCCGTTCACGACCGCCAAGCAACCGCTCTGGATTGGTTTTGGGACACTCGCCTTTTGGACGCTCTTGATCGTGGCAATCTCGAGCCTGATCATCAGGTGTTTGCCGCACAAGAACTGGCGGGCGTTGGATTACCTGGGGTACGTCTTTTTGGTGCTCGCCTTTGTTCACTCGGTCCCGGTCAGCAACAAATTCGATCAAACCAACCCACCAATCAATCTGCATGACCTCGAGAAATATGCCCTCTTGCTGGCGGCAGGGGTGAGCCTGTTGTTCCCGATCTGGCGATTCGTGCGGGTGGCACCGAACCGTCTCGAGCGCGAGCAGAAGCGCGAACGGCAGCGTTCACGGCAACCACGCTCAAAACCAAGTGGCGCTCACGTCGTGAACGGCGCTAAACTCGAGCCATGACCACACCCACCAAACGCCGTCAGTTCCTCGGCGTGACCCCAACCGTGCTGGCGCTCGGCATGGTGTCGCTGTTCATGGACGCCTCGAGTGAGATGGTCGCCCCGATCCTGCCCTTGTTCGTGACCGGTACGCTCGGCGCGAGTGCCGCCACCCTCGGATTGATCGAGGGTCTGGCAGAAACCACCTCGAGCCTGCTGAAAGTCATCTCTGGACGCGCCTCAGACCGAGGGGCACGCAAACCGTGGGTGATGGCTGGGTATGGACTGGCGGCACTCGCCAAACCCCTCCTGGCGCTTGCTGGTTCATCGACAGTGCTGCTCGCGGCTCGCCTGGTAGACCGCACGGGCAAGGGCATCCGCAGCGCACCCCGCGACGCGATCATCGCCGATGACACCCCAGAACCGCAACTTGGTCGGGCTTTCGGCGTTCACCGTGGCATGGACACGCTCGGCGCGGCAATCGGTCCACTCGTGGCATTTCTGGCACTGCCCGCGCTTGGGGTGCGCGGCGTGTTGTGGCTGGCGGTTCCATTCGCCGTCATCTCGGCAATCATCGCCATCGTGTTCGTGCGAGAACGCCGCACCGATGTCCAGGCGCGTCAAACCGCGCCCAGTGTGCCATTTCCTCGAGATGCGAACATCACCAAATTTCTGATCACCGTCGGCGTCTTTGGCTTGGGCAACTCGAGTGACGCGTTTTTGCTGCTCAGAACCCAAGACCTCGGCGTGACCGCTTTGACTGTGCCGCTCGTGTACTTCGCGTTCAACCTGATCTACGCTGCCGCGAGTGCTCCTGCCGGAATAATCGCCGACCGGGTCGGGCGGGGGCAGGTGGCGCGTTGGGGTTTGGCGTTGTTTGTACTGA
>JAYTKL010000327.1:0-1796 GCA_043730305.1 Deinococcales bacterium
ATTGGCGCGACGGCGTTGGGCAGAATGTGGCGAATCATGACGCGCCAGTCGCTCGAGCCTAATGCTTTGGCGGCGTCGGTGAATTCGCGTTGACGAAGGCTTAACACCAAGCCTCGAATCACCCTGGCTGTACCGAGCCAGCCGAAAAGCACGAGTACGAAAATAATCAAGACGATTGGTCGCGCCGTACCAAAAATCGAGTCGAGCACACCGCCGAGTTTGACATCGGGGTTGGCGAGTAAACCTGACAGAATCAACAAGAACGGGATTTGAGGCAATGAGAGCATGACATCAATAAACCTCGAGATGATGTTGTCAATGTCCACCACGATGGCTTCTATAAAAGCAAAATAGGCAATGGTTAACGCAAGTCCAATCCCGACAATCCAAGCAAGAACAACACCAATTCCAGAATACGTGGCAGCAAACTGACTGGTGACAAGCAAAACAAACGCGATCACACTTGCCCAAACCAACCATTTCAAACCGTTTTTCAACCAGAAACTCGAGCCTTCTAGGCGTTGTTGTTCGGCTAATAAACTCGAGCGTAAACCGACTGAAAAAACAACGGGTTGACCGCTGTAATAACCGGCAATTGTACCTAGGGTCACGCCGATGAGTGCCGATAAAAGAGCGACGGCAACGCCGATCAGTAGGCTTACACGTCCCGCGTAAAGCAACTGACTGAACACATCGCGTCCAAGGTCGTCTGTTCCCATCAGGTGTCGTCCGCCCGGTTGCGCCCAGGTGTTCGAGGTTTCGTTTAAGGTGGGCGAGAACGGCGCAATCAACGGCGCAAAAATTGAGACGAAAAACAATAGTCCCAGCACAACCATCGAGAACATGGCGAGGCGATGTTTTTTAAACCGTTGCCAGGTTTTGTTTTCTTCTTTGCGTTTGGGTGGAGTTGCGGCAGTTGTTAGGCTCATTGGAATCCCTCGAGTTTTAATTTTTGGTTTTTGAATTGCTCGAGATTCTTGAAGTTTAAATTTATGTTGTAGGGGTGAACCTTCTTGACCATAAAACGCACCTTCTTGATTCCAAGATGCACCTGTCTTGCCGCTTAAAGATAGCACCTGACGGGCTTGCGGCGCTTCGGGCGAAATCGCTGTCGGGCATGGTCGCTTGTGATCACCCACGAGTGTCAACGTTTCTCGAGTTTTGCAATTTTGTTTTTCTTATTTTAATTGTAACGAATTCGGGGGTCTACAAGCGCGTACACCAAATCTGCCAGCAAATTTGATGCAAGAGTGGCGATTGCCAGCATCATCAAAATAACCATTGCGACGTTGTAATCTTTTTGCACGACGCTTGAGAGTAGGGCTGTACCCATGCCGGGCCAGTTAAAAACGCTTTCGGTCAAGACTGCACCGTTTAAAACACCTGGAATCGAAAGCCCGACCAAGGTCACGATGGGAATAAGGGCATTTCTGAGGGCATGTTTGTAAATCACGACCCGCTCAGTTAAACCTTTGCCGCGTGCGGTACGAACAAAATCTTGGTTGACCACCTCGAGCAGACTGGCTCGCATGAATCGAGTCCAACTGGCAATTTGAATCAAGGAAAGCGCAATCACGGGCAAGACCAAATGCCATAGCGCATCTTTGGCGTAATTCCACCAGCTTTGCAGGGTCACGCGGCTGCCCATGGCTTGCCCTGGCGAGACGTAATCGCCAACTTTGGGATAATTTTCAATTCCTGCCGGCAAGGTCACGGCTGTGGGTTCGTCTTGTTTTGTGGTTTCGTTGTAAACCCCAACGGTAACAACGGGTTGACCCTGAGGATTTTTGCTGACA
>JAYTKL010000328.1:0-30783 GCA_043730305.1 Deinococcales bacterium
GTCATGAAAGGACGGGCAGAAGACCATGCCATCGCCGCCGATTAAACCCAACCTGTCTGCAATACCAAGCGAACCCGTGCTGCGGCTCGAGGGACTCGAAAAGGTCTTCCGTTCCGGGCGGCGCAGCGTCAAAGCCGTGACGGATTTCAACCTCGAGATCGCCCGTGGCGAGGTCGTCGGTCTGGTCGGCGAGTCCGGCTCGGGCAAGTCCACCGTGGCGCGGCTCGCGGCGCAACTTCACCGACCCAGCGCCGGCACGATTCGCCTGAACGGAATGGCACTGGCGGCGCGACCAAATTCTCGGGCGCTGCTGGCGTACCGCCGCAAGGTGCAGATGATTTTTCAAGACCCCTTCTCGAGCCTCAACCCGACGCACACCGTCGGCTACGCGCTGTCCCGCCCGCTCGAGATTCACGGGCTTGCCCGAGGACGCGAGACTGCGCCCGCCGTGCGCTCACTGCTCGAGCGCGTGGGTTTGTCGCCTGGTGCGCTTTATGAGCAGAAATTTCCGCACGAACTCTCAGGCGGTCAGCGTCAACGCGTCGGCATCGCGCGGGCGCTGGCGGTGCAACCAGAATTGATCTTGGCGGACGAGCCGACATCCATGCTCGATGTTTCGATCAGGCTCGACATCATGAACCTGATGCTCGACCTGCGCGACCAAGAGGGACTGTCATATCTTTTTATCACCCACGATCTGGCGGGGGCGCGGTACATGAGCGACCGCGTGGCGGTGATGTACGCCGGGCATCTGGTGGAAATTGGACCCAGCGCGGGTCTGATTGGCTCGCCCGCACACCCGTACACGCAACTTCTGAAGAGCGCCGCCCCGAAACCTGAATCGGGTCTTGAGGCGACCCGCGTTGACGCGCGGGGCGAAATCCCCGATTTGACGCAGCTCCCGCCCGGCTGCCCCTTCGAGCCGCGCTGCCCGCACGCCCGCGCCGAGTGTCGCGCCGAGCTGCCGAGGATGGTCGAGCTGTCCAATCAATCGGCTCACCAGGTGCGTTGCGTGCTGTACTACCCCGAACTCGGAGCGCCAGGCATCGCTGAGATTCCTGCCAGCACCCAGAAAGCGAGCGCCTGATGGCACGACTCAAGATTGCCTACATCGGCGGCGGCAGCACCCGAGCGCCAGGAACGCTCGCCGCCTTCATCCAGCGCGGCGCAGACTTTAGCGGTTCCGAGATCGTGCTGATTGACCTCGAGCCGGAACGTTTGGAAATTGTGCAAACGATTGCCACCAAAATGGCTCGAGCGTCAGGACTTGACTTGACCATCACCAGCACCACAGACCGCCGCGCCGGATTGACGGACTGTGACGCGGTGTTGAGTAGCTTCCGTCCAGGCGGCTTCGAGGCGCGACGCCTCGACGAGCGCCTTCCGCTCTCGCAGGGCATGATCGGTCAGGAGACGCAGGGCGCTGGCGGGTTCTTCATGGCGCTGCGCTCGATTCAGGTCATGCGCGGCATCGTGGCTGACATGGAGGCGGTCTGCCCCAAGGCGCGGCTGTTCAATTACACGAATCCGGTCAACATCGTTTCACAGGCTGTTACCTTGCACTCGAGCATCCAAACTGTCTCGCTCTGCGAGGGTCCGCTGGTCTTCCCGAGCGAGTTGGTGCGCGGCGTCGGACTCGACCCAACGCTGCTGGACACCGTGATGATCGGACTGAACCACGCCTCGTGGACGGTGCGCCACCTGTACGACGGCAACGACCTGATGCCGCAACTCGAGCGCGTTCTCGAGGAAGACCGCCGTGTCCCCAAACTGCCGCTCGAGTTGCGCCGCTGGCTGGAACTCTCGGTCACGATGGGTTCAATTGGGGCGTCGTACATGAAATATTACTATTTTCGTGACGAGGTGCTGGCAGAACTCAACGCCAAATCCACGACTCGGGCGGAAGATATTTTGCGTGAAATGCCAGACTACTGGACGCACTACATTGAGCAGGCGGAGTCCGATCATCCCGTGCTCGACCCAGCCCGCTCGAGGGGCGGATTGTTTGAACTCGAACTGGCGGTGGATGTGATGGCTGCCGTCTTCAACGACAGGCGCGAGGTCTGGGCGGTCAACGTGCCCAATCGCGGCGCAATTCCCGGGTTTGATGACCGCTTGGTGGTGGAAGTCCCAGGTTATTGTGACCGTCACGGCGTCACGCCGCTGACCCAACCCGCTCTGCCGCGTCAGGTTATGGGTTTGACCCAGATGCTTGCCGAATACCAATGGTTGACTGCTGAAGCCGCCTGGGATGGCTCGAGACGCGATGCGGTTCGCGCCCTGGCATCAAATCCGCTGGTGCTTTCCCTCTCGAGGGCGGAATCGCTGTACAACGAAATGAGCGCCGCTCACCGCGCCCACCTGCCCTCGAAGTTACTGGACGGACGGTGACTCGCTCGCCCGATGCAGTGCAGGTCATCATCGTCCGAGATGCGAAAGACCTGGCACAACGCGCCGCCAACGAGATCGCACTCGAGATTGCCAGAAAACCCGATCTGTGTCTGTTGGCGGCGACTGGCAACACGCCGATGGGAACCTATGCCGAACTCGCGGCGCGAACGCTCGAGGTGTCCAAACTGCGCATTGCCCAGCTTGACGAGTACCTTGGCATCAGCGACGACGACCCGCGCTCGCTGTTTGGTTGGCTTGAGTCCAGCTTGACTGCGCCGCTCGGCGTGACGACGGACAGGCTTTTGCGCTTTCACGGCAATGCCGCCGACCCAGACGCCGACTGCCTCGAATTTGACGCGGGTATCAAAGCTTGGGGCGGTGTTGATCTGACGGTGCTCGGGCTTGGACCGAACGGACATTTGGGCTTCAACGAGCCGCCGTCCCCGCCGGACGCGCCCACGCGGGCGCTCGATCTGACGTTTGAGAGCCTGAAAAGCAACGCGCCGTACTGGAATGGGCTTGAGGTTCCGCGCCGCGCCGTCACGGCGGGCATGAATTTGATCCTTGCCTCGAAGCGGGTGCTGCTGCTGGTCAGCGGCGAGCGCAAGCGCGATATCCTGCGCCGCGCCCTGCTCGAGCCGCCCACACCCGATCTGCCCGCCTCACTGCTGCGCGGCGCGAACCTGACCGTGATCGCGGACCTGGCGGCTTGGGGCGAGCCGTGACCACGCACCCAGCGCCTGTCAAGCCAGCGCCTGTCAAGCCAGCGCCTGTCAAACCCAGTGCCCAGAAAGACAAGCTATTCCTCGGCATCGACGCGGGCGGCACGAAAACCGTGGCGCTGCTCACCGATGCCTCTGGGGTCGTGATCGGTGCGGGGCGCTCCGGGGCGTGCAACATTTACAGTTCCGTGCGCTCGGCATTCGCGGCGCTGGACCGAGCCGTGTCGGCGGCGCTGGCAACAGCGGGCGTTAACCTCCAACAGGTCACGGCGACCTGTTTGAGTGCCACGGGCGCGGACTGGCTCGAGGACTTCGCACTGCTCGAGCGCGGTTTGACTGAACGCGGACACAGGTGCGTGCGTGTGGTCAACGATGCTATGGGGGCGCTGAGGGCAGGCTCAGTGCACGGAACGGGCGTGGTCGTGGTCTGCGGAACTGCTGCGGGCATCGGCGCAAAATCCGCAGACGGACTCGAGTGGCACTCGAGCTTCTGGCAAGAACCCGAGGGCGCAGAACAACTTGGAAATTTGGCGCTACGGGCGGTTTATCGCTCGGAGTTGAAGCTTGATCCGCCCACCTCATTGAGCGCCCGTTTGCTCGAGCATCACGGGCTGAACAACGTTGAAGCCCTGTTGCACGCCTACACCGCCCGCGAACAGCGCAGCAAACGGCGCGTCGGGCAACTGGCGAAAATCCTGCTGGATGAGGCGGCGGCTGGGGACGCGACTGCCCGCCGAATCGCCCTTGACCACGGTGCGGCGCTGGGTGATTACGCCGTTACGGCGGCACGCAAGGTCGGGCTGCTGACCGACTCCCGCGCAGAATTCGCACTCGTCACCGCCGGAGGGGTCATGCGCCATTCATCGCCTCTCATGGCGCAGGCATTGCTTGCCCGAACCCAGCAATTCGCGCCCCAAGCCAGACTGGTTCAATGCCCGCTCGAGCCGGTGGCTGGCGCGGTTCTGCTCGCCTTGGAACATTCGGGCGCAGTCGTGACCGAGAACATCTGGGATAATCTCGGCTCGAGTCTGCCTGGAGAAACACTGTTTCAAACCTGATTTGCCGCAAGGAGGACCCATGAGCCATCTGAACGAACTCGAGTTGACCAGGCTGTTCATTTACCCAATCAAATCGGCGCAGGGCATTGAGGTCAGTCAAGCACAAGTGCTCGAGCGTGGACTCGAGCACGACAGGCGTTTCATGCTGGTGGATCAGGGCGGCAACTTGGCGACCGCACGGCGACACCCAGGGTTGTTGAGGGTTTCCACCGCGCTCTCCAACGACAGTTTGAACATCAGCGCCCCAGGAATGCCCGTGTTGCGCGTCCCGCTCAGGCTGGAGGGGCAGGAACGGCGGGTGCGGGTCTGGTTCGACTGGATGCCTGGCGTGGTGGTCGGTACAGACTCGAGCGCCTGGTTTTCTGAGTTTCTCGGTGCGCCCCTGTGCCTGGTCTGGATGCCCGATCACAGTGATCGGCGCATGAATCCAGCGTTTGGACCCTCACGTCTCAGCTTCGCCGATGGCAACCCAATACACCTCGTCAGCGAGTCGTCCCTGAGCGACCTGGAATCACGCGTCGGTGCGGCGGTGGCGGTTGAACGATTCCGCCCCAACCTTGTGGTGCGCGGCAGCCAACCCTATGCGGAAGACCGTTGGAAGAGTGTGCGTTTCGGGACGCTCGAGTTCAGACCGCACGAAGCCTGTGCCCGCTGCATGGTGGTCAACCTCGAGCCTTTGAGCGGAGCAATCGGGGTCGAGCCGCTTCGGACGCTCTCGAAGTACCGTCGCTTCGGCAAGGCGGTTCTGTTTGGACAGCACCTTCATGCCCTGGATGTCGGGTCACTCCAAATCGGTCAACGCGGGATGGTCACGGATAAACCTTGAATGCTTTGTAGATTCATGTACACGCCTTATGCTTATTTGAATGGTTCTGTCAACTTGTAGTGAAATACAAAAAGAGTACCTAGCTAACGAAGTTTCATGATTTTGTAGCACACTCAAGTATGAGCCAACACCTGCCAGTTCGACTGACCCCCGAAGAACGCACTGAACTCCTCAACTACACTCGCAGAGGCAAACACCACTCTCGAGTCATCGCTCGAGCACAAATGTTGCTCTACGCAGATCGTAACCAACCAAAACATAAAACCCAGAGTGAAATTGCTCAACTCCTCGATTGCAGTAAAGACCGCGTGGTACGCGTATGCCGTACCTTCACGCTGAACGGACTTCACGATGCCCTTTATGACCGACCACGAACAGGAGCACCACCCAAAATCACGGGTGATCTTGAAGCCAAACTTGTCCTCCTCGCGTGCAGTGAACCACCCGAAGGTCGTAAACGTTGGACACTCCGATTGCTTGCCGAACAAATGGTCACGCTAGGCTACGTGGATGCGTTGAGCAATGTCGCAGTCTATAAACGCCTAAAAAAAACGAGCTTAAACCGTGGCAAGTGAAAAGTTGGTGTATCGCACGTCCAAGCGCGAACTTTGTTGCAAAAATGGAGGATGTACTCGATGTTTACGCTCGCCCTTATGATCCAACACATCCTGTGGTGTGCCTTGATGAAGCCTTAAAAGAATTGCATGGAACACCAGACGGAAGTTTGCCAATGAGACCAGGTCAACCAAGTCGTCAGGATTATGTGTACGAACGCAACGGGGTTGGTCATGTTTTCCTGGCAGTCGAGCCGCTTGCAGGAAAGCGTCGTGTCTGGGTCAAAGAGAATCATACGCAACTCGAGTTGGCAGAGGTTCTTAAGGCATTGGTGTTGGAGGATTACCCTGAGGCTGACAAGATTGTGTTGGTGACGGATAACCTTGCCACACATAGTTTTGGGGCATTGTATAAGGCGTTTGAGCCAGAATTGGCGCGGACTATCGCCCGTAAGCTCGAGTGGCATTACACGCCTAAGCATGCGAGTTGGTTGGATATGCGACCCCGCCCGTAGGTGCGTTTTGGGGTCAAGACAGGCAGAGATTGAGTTGTCGGCGTTGTCATCGCAATGCTTGCATCATCGGATTGAGAATTTGATGTGTTTGGGATGCGAGGTGCAAGCATGGTCAGTGAAGCGGAATGCTGCACAGGTACGGATTAATTGGCAGTTTCGTACTTCGGATGCGCGGATCAAGTTGAGGCGTTTGTATCCTGAAATAAAGTCTCAAAACTTCGTTAGCTAGGTATTAGTACCGAATTAAAAAAGACGTTATTGAAGTGGCTTCTGTTGAAGATACGCGGCGTTCTGAACGCAGTTGGTTACGATAATTTCATTGCTCAATCTCCCACAACTCCCGAAACTCTCGAGCATTGGTCAATCCCTGTCCACGAGTCGTGTTCTCGAGGAAGACAAACGCATTCTCGACTTTGGAGGCTTTTAAAGCCGTCACCCAAGGATTCAATTCGGCTGGCGTGTAGAGGTAATCGTGACGCTCGGCGGCATCTTTGCCATCAAACCAGTTCGCACGGTTGCGCCCATGAAGCCGCAAGTACGCCAGTTTGTCACGGCGCAACACGGGCGCGGGCAGTCCCTCGAGGGCGGGCAAATCGACGCTGACCGGATGCAAGCCGATGTCTGCCAGAAATTGATAGACGATGTCCTTGTCCCAACTGACGTGCCGAAATTCGACTGCCACATCCACACCCGCAAACCATTCGGCAAGATTTACCAAATAGGCTCGAGATTCGCTGGTGTTCTTAAACGAAAACGGAAATTGAGCCAGCAACGGACCGAGTTTCCCAGCGTCCCGCATCGGTTGCACCGTGAATTTGAAGCGTTCGGCGGCGGCTTGATCGGCGGCGAGTTTGGGAATAAAAACATCGTGCGTGAACGAACGGTGCAACTTGGCACAAAACAACAACCGACCCGCACTGCGCTCGAGCATCGAGGCAAAAGTTTTCTGCCCAGGCACGGCATAAAACGTACTGTTGATTTCCACGGCATTAAATTGATGGCTGTAAAACTCGAGCCACTGGGTTTTTTTGAGGCTTGGATCGTAAAAAATCCTAACCCAGTCCTCGTTGGAAAATCCGCCCGTACCAAGATAAAGCGTTGTCATGTTGTCAGTGTAATCAATGGCTTGTAAAAGTATCTGTGAGCATGTCCGCATTGAAGGCAACAACTTGCCCTCTGCCAGTGCGTTTGGCTTGGTACATGGCAACATCCGCACGGTGGACAATCTCATCACTGCCAATACCATCTTCCTCGAGCACCACACCAATACTGGCATCGACAAAAACCTCAACCTGCTCGAGTTGAAACGCGGGTTGAATCACGGAAATAATTCGTTCGGCAATCAACATGGCTTCGGCTAAATTATCGACTGGATCAAGTAAAACCGTGAATTCATCGCCGCCAATTCGTGCCAGCGTGTCGGTTTCGCGCAAGCAGAACTGCATTCTCTGGCTGACCTGCACCAGCAAATCATCGCCAACATCGTGACCGTAGGTGTCGTTGACTTGCTTAAAACCGTCCAGATCAATGAACAACACCGCCAGCAAGCTTTCGGGCGGTAAGGCTCGAGCCAGTTCAGCCTCGAACAAACGACGGTTTGGAAGATCAGTTAATGGGTCATGAAGCGCCTGATACCGCAAACTCCGCTCGAGGTTTTTGCTGTACGTCATGTCGCGCACGTTGACCACCACGCCGTGCAATTCGGGAATGTGTAGTAAATTCGAGACTTGCAAGACCAGATCGCGTTCATCGAACGGCAATTCAAACGGTTCGCTCGAGCTTTGAACAAGTTTCAAGTCTTGATGCGTTAAACCCAGCACATCAAACCAAAAATGCTGCCCGAGAAGGGTTTCAGGCTCGAGGTTTAAAAGTTTTAGACTGGCGGCGTTGGCGTAGCGAACAACACCGTTTTCCTCGAGCACCACAATCAAATCGCTGGCATGATGCACCAGTTTTTGAAACAAGAGCTGTGAGTTGGAATCAGACACGTCAACATTCTACTCGAGACACCTGCCCCACGACTTAAGGACTACAGTGAAGGCATGAAGATTCTTGACCCCAAACTCGAGCCAATCGCCGCCAAAGTCATGGCGGGTGAACGCCTTAATTTTAGTGAGGGCATGGTGTTGTTCGACACGCACGACCTCAACACCCTCTCGAGGCTGGCGAACCTGGTGCGGGAACGCAAGAACGGCGACAAAACCTACTTTGTGCATTCGATGCGCCTCGAGTTCACCAACATTTGTTACGTGGGTTGCACCTTTTGCGCCTTTGCCGCCAACAAAAATGAGGCTCGAGCCTGGGATTACAGTGTTGAAGACGTGGTTGCCCACGTGCGCGAGAAGTACGAGTCAGGCTTGCAAGAACTTCACATGAGCAGCGGGCATCACCCGACCCGTCCCTGGAGTTATTACCCAGAAATGGTGCGGGCTTTAAATGCCGAATTTCCTGGTTTGCAAGTCAAAGCCTTCACCGCCGCCGAAATCGAGCATCTCAGTCACATTGCCAAAAAAACCACGCTCGAGGTGTTAACCGAACTGAAAGCCGCAGGACTTGCCGCCATGCCCGGAGGCGGCGCAGAAATTTTTGCCGACCGTGTGCGGCTTCAGATTGCCAAACGCAAGGTTTCAGCCGACGACTGGTTAAGAATTCACAAGGAAGCCCACAGTTTGGACATTCGCACCAATGCCACCATGCTTTATGGGCACATCGAAACGCTCGAGGAGCGCCTGGATCACATTGACAGGTTGCGCACGCTGCAAGACGAAACGGGTGGTTTTCACAGCTTTATTCCGCTCGCCTTCCAACCAGACGCGAACGCGCTGGCGTTCAACTTGGGTAAAACCGAATTCACCACAGGCATTGACGACCTGCGCAATCTGGCAGTCTCAAGGATTTACCTGGATAACTTCCAGCACGTCAAAGGCTACTGGGTCATGATCTCGAGCGACCTGGTGCAAGTTGCGCTGGATTGGGGGGTCAGTGACATTGACGGCACGATCATTGAAGAGCACATTGCCCACGCCGCAGGTGCGGTGTCGCCGCTTGGTTTGACCACGCAGAAGATGGTGGATTTGATCAAGAAAGCGGGACGTGTGGCGGTGGAACGCAATGCGTATTACGACGAGTTGAAGGTTTATGATCTCGAGATGGCGGCGGATTGAGAGAATAAGCTATCATTACAATGGAAATTGCCAATGTTGGTTATACTGGAAAAGCCTTGCCACGATTTTGCGCTAAAGCTCAAGTTTGCTTAGGTTTAATGAGGTGTACAGATGAGTGATAAGGAAACTGGAAGATTATTGAACTTCGCTGTCGTTTTCCCGCAAGACATTGTTGTGCCTACTTACTCAAATGCTTGTGCGGTAACCAGTTTGAATGACACTGTGATTATCGATTTTGGGTATCTAGACCCAAGCGCACTCACTCCCCTCGACCAATCTCAATTGCTTGATGAGCCAATTGCTGTCCCAGCTCTACGACTTGGTCGTTTTGCATTAGGTTTAGCAGAAGCTCAACAATTGATCCGAAATTTAGAAACGACCATAAAGCGCAATCAATCTATGCGGGAAGGAACATAATTATGGGTTTTGGTGCTGAAGTACAGATTGACCACAGTCGGGCTGCCAGTTCTATTGGGATTAGAACGTTCACTCAATCTGTAAGCGGCGAAGCACCTTCACGAGGTTTTGTGCCACAAAGCGGCAATATGAATATCACTTTGCCTATTGGAGAGAATTCCGTCAGAAATCTGTCATTGGTAACTGCTACTATTCCAGTGATGAGTATCGTACTTGATAACCTCCAGAGAACTGCAAATGAGCTGAAGCATTTGAAGGCATCAGGTCGTGTATCACACGAAGATTTAAGACATGCAAGTAGTATTCTTTCCGATCTTGAGGAATTCATAGGTGAATTGCCACGACCAAAAGCACCTCAAGCTCCTATCGTGGCTGTTTTAAAAGCTAGTGTTGAGTGGATTTCAGCAAGTCCACCTAGGAAATTACGTCCACTCGAGGACGACTAACCTATGCCTGAGCAACCAGAGTCGTACCCGTCGCCTTGGTACGAGGAAACGGATGACTCAGAAATTGACCAGGGCGATATATTTCTCGAGATTCCCTGTATCCAGACACCCACTAATCCAAAGAGCTACATTCAAGGTGTTGGCGAAGCTGATTGGCTTGCAGTAAAACTTGAAATGCGAACCGGAATAGTGGTCACGCATTCATGTGACATTGCCCCCAATGGCAATCCTCCAGAGCGAGATACAAACCATGTTCTTTTTTGTCGGATATATCTTGAGAACGACCCTGAAAACAAAAACTACTTCACAAAAGATAGATGGAATGAAATTCGTAAAGGTCGCTGTGAAACCTTATATGCACTTGATACTTGTTCCCTTGAGACAAAAAGTTTCTCAAGAGCAGTTGTTGATTTTCTCGAGGTATGGACTTTGCCCATTGACGTAGCTTTGTCTTTGGCAAAAAATCAATCGCACATTCGACTCAAAAATCCTTACAAAGAACATTTTTCACAGGCATTTGCGAAATGTTTAATGCGTGTTGACCGTCCTGTTGCGCCCGTAAGGAAATAATCAAGACTGTACAACGCAATCCGAAGTTGTAGTGTCATTGTCAATATTTTCGTCAGCCGTGAGTTTCATTTGCCTGACGTTTCAAAAGCCGTTCACAAATTCCCACAGCGTTGTAACGAGCTTCGACTTCACTCCGAATAGCTTCGGCTCGAGTTCGCCCACTTGCCAAATACGCATTCAGTTGTTCTTGATGGCGCAAGTAATACGCAATCACCTCATACACGGCAACCAGATCGAGTGCAGGGTAACGCTGAACGATTTCTTCTGGGGTTGCCCCGTCCAGAAAACACTCGAGCACCGTATCCAGGGTGACTCGAGTTCCTGCCACACGAAGTACGCCGTTTGCTTCAACGACTGGAATAGGATTGGGTATCAGCACTTCCATATTTCCCAGTGTAGCCGATTTTAGCAAGCAATTCACTCGAACGGCAATACCAAATCCGTGTCCACATCCCCAGGCAATGGATGCTCGAGCACCCGCGCCAATGCCAGCAATTGCCCTTTGTGGTGAAATTCGTGGGTGATTGGGTGCAACAACAACCAACGCTGTGTGACTTTTAACGGTCTAGAACGGTGTGGAAACTCGAGCGGTTCGTCTGGGGTTGTAAATTTCTCGAGGGCTTCATTGACAATGCTGTCCACGAATTGAAACCGTTCGCGCATGGCGGTGGCGTCCATAATTTGTTCGGCTGGAACAATCAAATCCTCGCGTTTGTAACCCAGCGCCACCCCAGCCCAAGCCAGGTAACAAAACGCAACGTGGGCGTGAATGTTGCGAATGCTGCCGTAGGCAAAATCGGGTCGCTCGAGAATATAAACCTCATTTGGTAGGCTTTGGGTGAACTCGAGCAGGACTTCGCGGGTGCGACGCACAAGGTCATACATGGTTTTCAGGTCTTGGTTCATGCGCACAGCTTACGCTATCGCGGTTTGCTGTTTCTCGAGGATTTGCAGAACTTCGGTGGCGTGACTGAGCGGATTCACGAATTTCCAGTGGTGCGCGAGGTTGCCGTTTGGGTCGATCAGAAAAGTTTGACGGTCTGCGTTGCCGAGCAACGCCATAAAACCGTTGATGACCCCGTAAGCTTTGGCAATGCTTTTGTCTGTGTCGGGCAGCAACGGGAAGGTCAGGTTGCATTTTTCGCGGAATTTTGTTTGCGAGGCGCTCGAGCCTGTGCTGACGCCGATCACTCGGGCATTGCGCTTGACAAATTCGGGCAGGGACTGCTCGAAGCGTTGCGCCTCGATGCTGCAACCCAGCGAGCTGTCTTTGGGGTAAAAGTACAGAATCACCCATTCACCACGGAGTTTCTCGAGGCTGATGATTTCACCATTGTCGCTGGTTGCAGAAAAGTTCGGGACGGGTTCGGAGATGTTCACGCTTGCAGATTACCCGCTCGGGGGGCTTGAAACCGTAATCAAAACTCGAGATACCATGTATTGCGGCGCACTCGAGTAGAATATATTCAACACCATGCTCGAGGCTTCCGCCATTTTGACCGATTTACGCCGTGTTCTGGGCGAGGCTAAGGTCATGGTCAAAGCCGCGCAGCTTGCCGCGTATGAATCGGATGCGCTGACGAGTTTTAAAGCCAGGGCGCTCGCGGTGGTCATGCCCGAAACCGAACTCGAGGTGGTTGAGGTGGTCAAAATTTGTCACCAGCACCGTGTGCCGTTTGTCGCTCGAGGTTCGGGAACAAGTCTTTCTGGGGGTAGTTTGCCCGTGGCGGATGGTGTGGTGATTGCTTTAAACAAGCTCAATAAAATCCTGACGCTTAACCCGCTCGAGCGTGTGGCAGTCGTGCAACCTGGCGTGACGAACTTGGCGGTCTCGACGGCTGCCGCGCCGTTTGGTTTGTATTACGCACCCGACCCTTCCAGCCAGCAGATTTGCACGATTGGCGGCAACATTGCCTTCAATTCTGGCGGGGCGCACTGCCTGAAGTACGGCATGACCAGCAACCACGTGCTGGGCTTGAAAGTGCTGCTGCCCGACGGTGAGGTTCTTGAATTGGGCGGTTCGAGTTTGGAGGGGGTGGGCGCAGATTTGCATGGTTTGTTCGTGGGGTCTGAGGGCTTGTTTGGCATTGCGCTCGAGGTGACACTGCGCCTGCTGCCCAAACCTCAGCGTTACCGCACGGTGCTGGCGGCGTACCATTCGCTCGAGGCGGCGGGTGACGCGGTGTCCAGTGTGGTGTCCAGCGGTTTGCTGCCTGGGGCAATGGAAATCATGGACGCCCTGGCGATAGAGGCGGCGGAGGCAGCCGTCCACGCGGGCTATCCCAAAGATGCGGCGGCATTGCTGATCGTCGAACTCGAGGGAGAAGACCGCGCCATAGACGCCGAATTTGTGCAGCTCGAGCGGGTGATTCGGGATTCTGGGGCTTATGAGGTGCGAATTGCACAATCTGAACTCGAGCGTCTGACCATCTGGAAGGGACGCAAGAGCGCGTTCAGTGCCGTTGGGCGTTTAAGCCCCGATTACATTGTTCAAGATGGCGTCGTGCCTCGCGGTAAACTTGGGCTGGCGCTCAAAGAAATTGGGCGTCTTTCAAGCCTTGCCAGACTGCGGGTGGCAAATGTTTTTCATGCTGGCGACGGCAACTTGCATCCACTGATTTTGTTCGATGGGCGCGAACCTGGAGCGCTGGAAAAAGCCGAGCACTTGGCTGGTGAAATCCTCGAGTTGTGCGTCAGGCTTGGCGGCAGCATTACCGGCGAGCACGGTGTGGGCGTCGAAAAACGTGAGCACATGCCGATCATGTTTTCCAAAA
Organism: Deinococcales bacterium; assembly: GCA_043730305.1. Taxonomy (GTDB): domain Bacteria; phylum Deinococcota; class Deinococci; order Deinococcales; family JAAFIG01; genus JANXTZ01. The sequence continues at coordinate 13,438 of JAYTKL010000328.1, forward strand.
GCGATCTTGATGCCATGAAACGTTTGCGGCTTTCCATAGACCCGCTCGAGTTGAGCAATCCTGGAAAAATGTTCCCAAGCAGAGATGCGCCCGCACTCGTCTCTCACGCGCCGCATCCGCTCGAGCGGGCTGGAATCATCACGAGGGAATAATGCCTGACATTCGCCCCGCTTACGAGGAACACGGCGTGACTGGCTTTTACCAGCAGTTTGGTGCGCTTTACCGCAACCCGCACGAAACCATTTTGCAAAGTCTTCTAAAACGTGTGTTGCTCGAGTGGGAACTTGAACTTGAACACGTGCTGGATTTGGCTTGCGGCAGTGGCGAGGCGACGTTGGTGTTGCAAGAACTTGGTGCAAAAGTTTCTGGCATTGACCCGTACACAGGTCAGGCTTTTTTTGAACGCACAGGCTTAAATGCAGAAAAATTCTCGTTCGATGACATTGCAAACGGTGTGCTCGAAGGACGGCATTACAGTTTGATTGTCTGTAGTTTTGCGCTGCATTTGGTGGAACTCTCAAAGTTGCCGACGTTGATGTTTCAACTGGCGCAAATTACGGACACTTTGCTGATTTTGACACCGCACAAACGCCCGCAGATCAAATCAGACTGGGGCTGGAATTTACAAGCTGAAATGCTCGAGGATCGGGTTCGGGCGCGGTTGTACCAAATATCAGGAAGTGCGACATGACAATTCTCGAGATTCAGGATTTCATCAAATCCAACGCCTCCGTTCGGGTGCGTGGCGGCGGCACAAAACCCGCTCTTTCCAATGCTGCGAACCTCGAGATGCACGAACTTTCTGGAATGCTCGAGTACGACCCGAGCGAGTACACCTTTACGGCGTTGGCGGGAACTCGAGTTTCTGAAATTGCCCAGATTCTTGCCGAGCACGGGCAGCATTTGCCGTTTGACCCGCCGTTTCTGACGGCTGGCGCGACCTTGGGCGGCACGGTGGCGGCTGGGTTGTCGGGTTCTGGGCGGCAACGTTTTGGCGGCGTGCGCGATTTTGTGCTGGCGGTGCAATTTATAGATGGTCTGGGAGAGCTTGTGCGGGGTGGTGGCAAGGTGGTGAAGAACGCTGCGGGGTTTGACCTGCCGAAAATGCACTGCGGCGCTCTGGGCGCGTTTGGCGTGCTGACAGAACTCACCTTCAAAGTCTTTCCAGCGCCCAAAGCCTGGGCAACCCTGCAACTCGAGTGTGACAACCAAAAAACCGCGCTTGAAGTCATGCAAAAATTGGCTGGCTCGAGTTTTGATCTGGAATGCTTGGATGTTTTCGGCAATAGCGTGATGATTCGGATTGGTGGCGTGATTGATGCTCTGGAAACGCGGCTCGAGAATATTCAAAAGTTTGTTGGACTCGAGGGACTAATCACTCGAGATGACACTGAAATCTGGCGTGACGCTCGAGAATTTTTGTGGGTTCAACCAAACGCGGTACTGGTTAAAATTCCCCTCACCGCCAGCAAAATCCCAGCACTCGAGTCAAGAATTTCAGAACACGGACGAACGCGTTACATCTCGAGCGGCAATTTGGCTTGGCTGGAATGGACGGATTCACTCGAGAATCTGGATTTGATCCTGCTCGAGCTTCAACTTTCAGGTTTGGTGCTGCGCGGAAATACGGCTCGAGGGCTGCTGGGAAAACAAGTCGGCGGCGTGCTGCTCGAACGGGTTTTGAACACTTTTGATGTGGAGAGGAAATTTCATGCAACATAACATTCCACTCGAGCAATACGGCGCTCAGGGTTCAGCGATGGCAGAGGCGGTTGAAGCTTGCGTGCATTGCGGGTTTTGCCTGCCAACCTGTCCAACCTACCGTGTGCTGGGCGAGGAAATGGACTCGCCGCGTGGTCGAATTGTCTTGATGAAAGAGGTGCTCGAGGGAAACCTGACAATGGCGGAGGCGAGTGTTCACGTTGATCGTTGCCTGGGGTGTCTGGCTTGCGTCACCGCCTGCCCGAGCGGAGTGCAGTACGGCGACTTGCTCGCGCCGTTTCGGGCTTTGGGTCAAACCAACAAACTCGGGTTGAAAAACATCACGAAAATCTTGATCTCGAGCACGCTGCCGCACCCAAAACGGTTTCGTCTGGCGGCAAGTTTGGGACGTTTTGGAAAGCCATTCAAAACCCTTATGCCCAAATCCATCCAAGCCATGCTCGAGTTGTTGCCAGACACGCTGCCAAGCACTTACGAACTGCCAGAATTTGTTCCCGCAGTTGGCACAAAACGCGCTCGGGTGGCGCTGCTGGCGGGGTGCGCCCAACAGGTGCTTGCGCCTGAAATCAACCGTGCGACGCTCGAGGTGTTATCCAAAAACGGGGTTGAAGTTGTGATACCAAAGTCCCAGGGGTGTTGCGGCGCAATTCTGATGCACACGGGGCAACAATCGGAGGCTCGAGCGCTCGCCCGAAAAAATCTGAACGTTTTTCCAGAGGATGTTGACGTGGTCATCACGAATGCGGCGGGTTGCGGTTCGGGCATTCACGAGTACGGTTTGTTGTTCGCAGGAGAACCCGAAGAAATAAAAGCTCGAGCCTTGGCGACACGGGTCAAAGATATCAGCGTTTTTTTAGCCGAACTCGGTTTGGTCACGCCCCTCAAACTCGAGAATCCATTAAAAGTTGCCTATCACGACGCCTGCCATTTGGCTCATGCCCAAGGCGTCCGAGTGCAACCCAGAAGCTTACTCTCGAGCGTCGAAAATTTAACGCTGCTCGAGCTAGCCGACCCTGAGATTTGTTGCGGCTCGGCGGGAACGTACAACATTGAACAACCCGAAATCGCCCGTGAACTCGGGATGCGCAAAGCCAAAGCCGTGATTGACTCGGGCGCGAATGCCATCGCCAGTGGAAATATTGGCTGTTTAACCCAACTCAAAACCCATCTCGAGCGACTGGGGCATGACCTGCCCGTGCTTCACACCATCGAGATTTTACGCGCCGCGATGCGTTAGTCTTTGCGAAAAGAGCAAGGAAATGATTGCACTTTGCACAAAAAAGCGCAAAAAACAAAACTTTAACCTCAAAAACTGCAAAACGCCCAACAAAATTCGAGCCTTTACCCATATTTTACTTGACGATTTGCAATGGCGTGTGTATCGTTGTGATCCATGTTTCAATTCAACCGTCCAATGGTTCTTTTTACGGCTTTCATGATGTTTTCTGGCATTACCCAAGCTCAAGACACCAGCACAATCAATGCAGGAGACACCGCTTGGGTACTCGTCTCGAGTGCGCTGGTCATGTTCATGACCCCAGGATTGGCTTTTTTTTACGCAGGACTGATACGCCGAAAAAATGCACTCAACGCGATCATGATGTCATTCTCGGCGCTTGGGGTTATTTCGTTGCTGTGGGTCACTGTTGGTTACAGCTTGGCATTCGCGCCAGGCAATGCCCTGATTGGCGGCTTGCAATGGGTTGGACTGCGCGGCGTTGGATTGACTGCCAACCCCGATTACAGTGCAACCATCCCACACCAAGCCTTTATGGTGTACCAGATGATGTTTGCCATTATTACGCCAGCCGTGATTTCGGGCGCGATTGTCGAACGCATGAAATTTAAAGCTTACTTGCTGTTTATGGTGCTCTGGTCGCTGTTGATTTACGCACCCTTGGCACACTGGGTTTGGGGAACTGGCGGCTGGCTTCGGAATTTGGGTCTGATTGATTTTGCCGGTGGCACAGTGGTCGAAATCGCTTCAGGCATGTCTGCGCTGGCAGCCGCTTTTGTGGTCGGTTCACGCCGAGGTTATCCGAAAGCCGTGTTCGTTCCGCACAACGTGCCATTGGTCATGCTGGGCGCTGGTATTTTGTGGTTTGGGTGGTTTGGTTTTAACGCTGGTGGTTCTTTGGCAGGCAACGGCGTGGCAGTTGCGGCTTTTGTCAACACCAACCTTGGTGCGGCGGCAGCCTTAAGTGTTTGGATGCTGCTCGAGCTATTGCGCATTGGGAAACCCACGGCGGTTGGCGCGGCAACGGGGGCGGTTGTTGGTTTGGTGGCGATCACGCCAGGGGCTGGGTTTGTCGAACCTTTTGCAGCCATCGTTATTGGTGGCATCGCTACGTTGGTTTCGTACAGCGTGATTCAGATGAAAACCAGATTGCGTGCCGATGATTCGCTCGACGTGTTTGCTTGTCACGGCACGGCAGGCATTGTTGGCACGTTGTTGCTTGGTGTGTTTGCGACCAAAACCGTGAACGCTTTTGGCGCAGATGGTTTTTTGTACGGCAACGCTGGACAAATTGGAATTCAAGCCATTGGGGTACTTGCGGCTGCCACTTTTGCTTTTTTGGGAACCTCTGTTATTTTGCTCCTTCTTAAAGCCACCATTGGAATCCGTACCTCCAATGCCAATGAAGAGGAAGGTTTAGACCTGACCGAACACGGTGAAACCGCGCAGCATGAAGGCGATTTTGGGTTTAGCAATGCTTCGAGCGCCCTTGGCTCGAGTGTGGTTTTGCAACTCAACAAAGATTGATTTTTAAGTTCCCGAATCCAACCTGCCATCCCGAATTTTAATAATTTTATCCGCTCGAGCCGCCACTTCCATGTCGTGCGTGATTAAAATTAAAGTTCTGGCTTCAGACCCTTCATGACGTTCAGTTAACAACTCGAGAATTCCCGAACCGGTGGCACTGTCGAGGTTGCCCGTGGGTTCGTCGGCAAAGATCACGCTGGGATTGGTCGCCAGTGCCCTGGCAATGGCGACGCGTTGCTGCTCGCCGCCCGAGAGTTGATTGGGACGATGGGTTGTGCGTTTGCCCAGCCCCACCCTTGCCAGCAATTCTTTGGCGCGTTTGGTGCGCTCTGTGCGCGGCACATTTGCCAGTGAGAGCGGCAATTCGACGTTTTCTTGGGCGTTTAAAATGCTGATTAAATTGTAATTCTGAAAGATAAAACCAAAATGCGCCAGCCTGTAACTGGCAAGTGCCGTCTCTGGCATGGCGGTAATGCTGTTGCCGTTGTGGGTCACGCTGCCGCTCGAGGGGACATCAAAACCTGCCAGCAAATTGAGGAGCGTACTTTTGCCCGACCCGCTCGGACCAACAATTGCCGTGATCCGACCCGCGTCAAACTCGAGTGACAGATGGTTCAGGGCGGTCACGGTGTCCTCGCCGCTCGGATAGACTTTGGAGATGTCACTGGCTTGTAAAATCGTGCTCATTGACGCTTAATTCCTTCCCAGGGCTTGGGTAATCACGAGCTTGCTAGCCGTTCTTGCGGGCAACAAACCCGCGAACAAGCCAAGCACCGCCGCCACGCCAACCGCCAACAAAATCAACCTTGGCGTGACCGCCGCAATGGACACGCTGACCAGATCACGCACGGCAAAATTGACCACGAACGAACCCAAGTAACCGACCAACACCCCGCCAGCGCCACCGATCAAAGCCAGCAGCATACTCTCGAGTACGACCAGGCTAAAGACAAAACTGGGTTTTGCGCCAATCGCTCGGATGACCCCGAATTCTCTGGTTCGTTCGTAGACGCCCATCATGACCGTGTTCGCCACGGCAAGACCGCCGACGATCAAGGAAATTAAACTGATGCCAAACCGAAACGCATCGCCAATCGCAATGGCTTTGTCCAGAATACTCAAAACATCACCCTGGGTTTTGGCGTTTAAGTCTGTAAACTTTTTGTTGAGGGCGTCGGCAACTTTACGCGCATCACCTGCATCGTTGAGTTTGATCGCAATTCCGGTGGCACGGTTGGCAATCCCGATGCCTTTCGCCAAGGCGTTAAATGGCACGAAAATAAATGAATCGGTGAACCCATCGCCTTTTTGTAAAATTCCAACCACTTTAAAACTGACATCACGGTTTAAACGTAAGACGCTGCCCAGTCTCAGACTCGCGCTTTTAGCCGCCGCCGAACCAACCACCGCAACGTTCCCCAGGGCGTCAGAGGCTGTGAACATCCGCCCCTCGAGCAACTTGAGATTCGGGTAAATATCCGCCAGTGGCACACGCTCGAACGGATAACCCGCGATCAGATAACCCTGCCCTGAAAAACTGCCTCGAGCCGTCAGAATGTACGGAATTACCTGCTTGATGCCAAGCTCAATCGCCACAGCCTCAAAACGTCCCGCATTCTCGAGCGGCACGTCAGGAATCGGGCTGCCAAAAACGCTCGAGCTTTCATTGCCCGCCAAGGTCACTTGCAAATCGGGTCCAACATTGCCGATTTCAGCCCCCAACGCCCGCCTGAAGCCCTCACCGAGGCTCAGGAAAATGACCATTGAAGCCACCGCCACAACAATACCCAGCACCGTCAAGAACGTCCTGACTGGGCGGCGGAGCAAACCACGTTGCGCGAGAACGAATAAGTCCGCGAAATTCATGACTCGAGTCTAACGTGCCAAGGGCGGGACGAACGTGACCTTGAAGCAAATGTAAAGACCAGAAATTCTGGTTTAGATCATTGGCATCTTGGTTGGTGTCTTTGTGCGGAAGATTTGATCTAAAATACCTGCACCTCATCCTGGTTTAGAAAGGAAAGAATGATGAAACACAAGCTGATTGTTCTCGCCGTTATTCTGGGTTCTCTCGTCCTGGCACAAACCGCGCAGACCGCCTACAAACTGGTCATCAACAACAAAGCCTTCTCGAGCAACGCCATTGTTGTGAAAGGCGAAACCTATGTGCCGTTAAAAGCCTTGCAAGCTTCTGGGATTCGCTCGAGTTTAAAAAATGGCACGTTAAGCTTGACCTTGCCGAACGCTTCAACGGCTGGCGGCGCAACTCAAGTGGCGGCACTCGAGGGTTGCCTGAACGAATGGTTGTTAAATGGCATCTGGCGTTTTCGACTGATTTCGTTTGCACCGTATCAAACCAACGACCATGTGGGTTGGATACTCAAAATGGAATTGCGAAACGCCACCAAAGCCAACGGCATTGCCTTGTCTGGCACTGGTTACGAAGGTTTTAAGCTGGCATTTGGGGATGGCAACACGCTTGACCCGTACAACGTCAACGACCTGACCGACCCTGCAATTCCGCCAGGGGCAAGCGTGGTTTCTGAAGTGATTTTCGAGAACATTAAACAAGTTCAAGGCGAACCCCAAAAATTACTGTTGTTCATCCGACCCGATGCCTTTACCCAAAAATACTTGCGTGACTCCTACAAAATTGCGTACAGCGTTCCCGACCCGAGCTTCCGCGTGAAACTCGACTGCAAAAAATAAATTGATTGGGCAATCTCGAGGCTGTCAAAAACCATATCTTTGAGCTTTCATTGTGATTTGTGTTTGATTGACACACAATTACGCCAAGGTATACGATCAGTCAGTCATCACAATTCTTGTTTGTCACATGGACTTGGGGTGTTGTGCGTCAAAAGACAGTCTCGCGTGGCATGAAGCATTTCAAACCTGATGTTCTCTTCAAAACTCGAGTTGCTGTCTGTTGGTAATTCTTTATTTTTGATCTCAGGGAGGTGCATGTTGGTCTGAACAGATGGTGCTGGTCAATTGTCGCTCGAGTGAGAGAGGATAAACATGAGTCAATACAAAAAGTGGGGCGCCGGAATTCTGAGTTTGGCAGGCATCGCTGGTTTGGTCAGCATCAGCCAAGCCCAAGCGCCAATCAAATTGCGTCTGGTCGAAGTGATCACCGCCGAACCTCGCACCGTGGTTCTGAACGACATCCTCAAAGATTTTAAAGCTGCCAACCCTGGCATTGAAGTCGAATTGATTTCCTTGCCGTGGGCGGAATCGTACCAAAAACTTCTGAACTTGGTTCAAAGTGGACAAGCCCCCGACGTTGCCGAAATCTCCGAAAACTGGCTTGGTTTGTACGGCAGCCTTGGGGCGCTCGAGAATCTTGACCCGTACCTGAAAAACTTTAAAGACGCCAAAGATTTTAACAAGCCAACCCTTTCGTTCGGCAAAGCCTACAAAAACACGATGTACTTTTTGCCCTACGGTTTTTACGTGCGCGGCATGTTTTACAACAAAGTCATGTTCAAAGATGCAGGTCTGAAGGCACCACCCCGCACCTTTAGCGATTTTGCCAAATACGCCGCCAAAGTCAGCAGCTCTGGCAACAACAAATACGGCTACTGTCTGCGCGGTTCTCGAGGCAGTTTCGACAGCGTGTTTTCGTTCATGAGCGGCTTCATGGGCAGCGCTGAGTGGTTCGACAAAGACGGCAAAAGCACCTTTGACTCACCAGGCGCGATCAAAGGCATTCAATTCATGGCAGACCTCTACAAGTCTGGCGGCGCTCCGAAAGCATCCGTCAACTGGGGCTTCAACGAAATCGTTTCCGGTTTCGCCTCGAGCAACTGCGCCATGCTCGACCAAGACCCAGACGCCCTCTTGGGCATCCGCGACCAACTGGGCGCAGCAAACTTTGATGTCGCCCCAATGCCCGTCGGACCAAACGGCAAAGCCTTCGTCAAATACGGCACCGCAGGCTGGTCAATGTTCTCGAGCGGCAAGAACAAAGAAGCCGCCTGGAAACTGACGCAATTTTTGATCGCCAAAAAGAACAACCTGAAATGGGCAAACTTTATCGGCATTCTGCCGATTTACAAAGGCGCTGACAAAGACGCCGCCTACAGCGATTCGGTCTTCAAAGGCTGGTTCACCGAAGTCAACAACACCAACCGTTACGTGCCAGTGCAATATCCCCTTTACCTGCCGCAACTCGGCGAATTCTTCAGCACCATTGCCCTGAACGGTTATCAGCAAGTGCTGCTGGGGCAAAAAACCGCCGAGCAAGTCGCCAAGGAGTGGGCAGCCTTCCTGACCAAAGCCAATCAGGATTACCTTAAAGCCAACCCGACAAAATAAGTTTACCTCACCTGAAGCCCTCATCCGACTTCTCCACCTTCTTGGTTTCAAAACGCACCTGTCTTGCCCTTAAAGCAGCACCTGACGGGCTTAGGCGCTAACGGGCGAAACCGCTAACGGGCGAAACCGCTAACGGGCTTGGGGCGCTCACTGAGGCTCGTCACCCACTCTCGTTCTTGACCATAAAACGCACCTTCTTGATCCTAAACATGCACCTTCGGGCAGGATCGCTGTCGGGCATGGTCGCCAAGCGAAAGAGGGTTGAGAACACAGTATTTCCGTTTCTCGAGAATTCAATGAAACTCCCTTCTCTCGATGTTGAGAGAAGCGCCCCAAGCCCGAAGGTGCTGCCGTAAGGGGCAAGAAGGGTCGGGGATGAGGATAGACAGCACAATCGCTAATTTTTTTGTACCTCGAGAGGCTTTCAATGGCGACCACCGTCACCCGCACCACACAACCCAAACCTCGAGCCTTGCAGGTCTTGCTCGAGCCTTATTTGTACGTCAGTCCGACCTTGTTGTTGTTGGGACTTACGCTGTTCGTGCCGGTGCTGATCGGGATTTATTACAGTTTTATCCATTTTGTGGTCTACGAGCCGTTAAACCGTGGTTTTGCGGGTTTGGAAAATTATATCAAAGCGTTCAACGACCCGATTTTCTGGCTCAGTTTGCGCAACACCGTGGTTTGGACATTCTCGAGTCTGGTATTTCAGTTGTTGTTCGGGCTGGGTTTGGCGCTGTTGCTGGTCACGCCGTTTCCTGGGCAAAAGTTGTATCAGGCACTTGTTTTTCTGCCCTGGGCGGTGCCTGCGTTTTTATCGGGTTTGACCTGGTCGTGGTTGTTCAATCCAGTCATTGGTCCTTTGGCGCACTGGGCGGCGGCATTGGGGTTGTTGCCCAATGCCGATAACATTCTGGCTGACCCTGGCATTGCCCTGATCGGTCCGATCATTGCCAACATCTGGTTTGGCATTCCTTTTTTCGCCATCACGCTGCTTGCCACGCTGACCGCGATTCCCAAAGAAATGTACGAGGCTGCCGACATGGACGGTGCGAGCAGTTGGCAGCAATTTCGTTTTATCACCTTGCCCTATATCGCTCCAACGATTGTGATTACCGCACTGCTGCGCACCGTCTGGATTGCCAATTTTTCAGATTTAATTTGGGTCATGACTGGAGGCGGTCCCGCCGATGCCACGCAGATCACCTCGAGTTATATTTTTACGGTGGCGTACAACAAACTCGATTATGGTTATGCCGCCGCCATCAGCGTGATTTTGCTGGTGCTACTGGTCTTGTATGCCCTCATCATGTTGCGCCTGCGCAACCGACTCGAGGTCACGACTTGAAACGCAAACCCTTGTGGCTTGGCGCTCGAGCCGTGGCATTGACTGGGTATTTGGTGTTCGCATTGTTTCCCTTGTATTGGATTGTCAAAATTGCCCTGACGCCCAACAAAAGCTTGTACTCCGAAGCGCTTCTGCCCTTTCCCACGTCCGTCACGCTCGAGAATTTCGCCAACGTTTTTGCCAACACGCCATTTCCAACCTATTTTCTGAACAGCGTGATTGTTTCACTCAGCACGGCGTTTTTTGCCACGGTTCTGGCTTCACTGACCGCTGCCGCATTCTCGAGGTACGAGTTCAAGTTTAAAAATACGATTGCTTTTGTCTTATTGCTGACCCAATTTTTTCCACTGGTGATCGTGCTCGTGCCACTCTTTCGGGTGCTGGTTGGCGTTGGACTGGTGGATAACCTGTGGGGTTTGATCGTGGTTTACACCGCCATCAACACGCCATTTGCCACGTTTTTGATGAAGTCTTTTTTCGATGCCATCCCTCGAGAACTCGATGAAGCCGCCATGATTGATGGTTGCACCCGCATTCAAGCCCTGCTGCGCGTGATTCTGCCACTGACGCTGCCTGGGGTTGCCGCCACGCTCGGGTTTGTCTTCACGGGCGCTTGGAGCGAATTGCTGTTTTCTTTAATGCTGATCAATTCCGAAAGCCAAAAAACCTTCGCGGTTGGCTTGCTGTCCTTCATTCAAAAAGGCGCGGTCAACTGGGGGCAGATGATGGCAGCCAGCACGATTGCCCTCATTCCTGTGATCCTGTTTTTTGGTTTTATTCAACGCTACCTGATTCGGGGTTTAACGGCGGGCGCAGTCAAAGGTTAACAGGAGAACCCGTGAACAAATCAACTCGAGTTGCCAGCATTCTGACGCACGATGAAACCTACCCGTTTGGCGCTGTCGTGCCGCCGATTTACCAAACCTCGTTGTTCACCTTTGAATCCTTCGAGGAGATGGAAGAATCGTTTCAGAGCCTCGGTTTGGACGGACATCCGATGTACTCGAGGGGCAACAACCCGAGCGTGCAAGTCTTCGAGCAAAAAGTCGCAGCACTCGAGGGAGGTGAAGCCGCCCGTGCCTTCTCGAGCGGCATGGCAGCCATCAGCACCGCAATTCTGGCGCGTTGTCAGGCGGGTTCGCGGGTGCTTTGCGTCGAATGCGTTTACCCCGATGCCTTCAAGTTTTTCACCCAACTTGCCCCGCGTTACGGCATTACCGTGGAATTTGTGGACGGACGAGATTTAAACGCGATTCAAGCCGCACTGCCAGGGGCAGCACTCCTCTACCTCGAGAATCCAACCAGCATGGTCTTTCGCTTGCAAGATTTAAGCGCGATTGCCAACATGGCTCGAGCACACGGGGTCTACACGATCATCGATAATTCTTGGGCGACACCATTGTACCAACGCCCGATTGAACACGGCATTGACATGGTGGTTCACAGCGCCTCAAAGTATTTGGGCGGTCACAGTGACACGGTGGCGGGCATAGTCATTGGAAAACACACGGACATCGAAAAGATCAACCGCCTCGAGTACAGCGTCTTGGGCGGCAAGCTCTCGCCGTTCGAGGGTTGGTTGTTGCTGCGCGGACTGCGAACTTTAAACTTGCGACTCGAGGCGCACCAAAAAAGTGCGCTCGAGATTGCAGCAAGGCTCGAGCGGCACGAGAAAGTCGCCAAAGTGAACTGCCCTGGTTTGGAAAGTTTTGCCCAAGCCGACCTCGCCAAAAAACTGGGCGGTACGACGGGCTTGATGGGTTTTGAACTGAACGCAGACCGTGAAGGCATCAAGCGCTTTATCAATTCGCTTACCTATTTTAAGCTCGGGGTCAGTTGGGGCGGTCACGAAAGTCTGGTCTTTCCGATCACGCTGGGTTTACTCAAGCGCGGCGCGTTAAACCCTTACGATTTTTTTGGCATTCCCGAAAACACGGTGCGGATTCATGTGGGACTCGAGGATGTGCGTGACCTTTGGAGCGATCTCGAGACGGCGCTGGAAAAGATTTGAAAATTACTCAAGAAACCTTGAACGCAATTTCTCGAGCGTACCAGTATTCAAATCACAAGCCTTTAAGTAGTTCTCGAGACTGCCAAAATGCTGATCAACAAAACGTAACGCACCCAAAATAGATTCGGGGTTGGAAGTCAATTGGGCTGCCAATTGCGCTCGAGCCTCGCCATCGGGTTGATTCGCCAGCATTTCTTGGTACAAGTTTTGTAGGTATTGATCACTGAGGGCGTAGTCTTCGGCAATCACATTGGAGGGAACGCCTGCCAAACCCAGCGCCAAAGCCACAACCAAACCAGTGCGGTCTTTTCCAGCATGACAATGCACCACTGCACCAAAAGGTGCATCAGCAATCGCTTGCAAAATCGCAGCAATCTGCGGTTTGAAACGCTCCAGCATCACCTCGTACATGGCAACGGCATCTCGAGCATTCTGAACCAATTCAAGACCCTCTTCATCGGCATCGTTTATCAGTGATAAGTGCAAGTAATCAATTGAATCTCGAGTGGCGAAAGGATTGGCTTCAATCTCGAGTTCAAAGGCTGATCGCAGGTCAATCACCGTTGACACGCCAGATTGTTCGACAGCCGCAATTCCAGCCTCTGTCAACCTCGAGAGGTTATCAGAACGAATCAATGCCCCAAACCGAAGCTTGCCAGCCAAACCACCCAAATCTCGAGTGTTGGAGCAACCATCCCAATTTAGGCGGCGTGTGTCGTTCACAACCGTCCAGCTTCAATAATGCTTTTCAAAAATTGTTGCGTGCGTTCATTTTGCGGGTCACTGAAAATCTGTTCAGGCGCTCCCTCTTCATGAACCACACCGTTGTACAAAAAGCAAACCTTGCTCGAGACTTCTTTGGCAAATCCCATCTCGTGGGTCGCCAGCAGCATGGTCATGCCTTCCTGCGCCAATTCGCGGACAATGTTCAAGACTTCAGACACCAATTCGGGGTCGAGCGCCGAGGTGATTTCGTCGAGCAGCATCACCATCGGTTCCATCGCCAGCGCTCGAGCAATCGCAATGCGTTGTTGCTGCCCGCCCGAAAGTTGATCGGGATAAGAAAGCGCCTTGTGATCCATTCTGACGCGTTTGAGCAGCTCAAAGGCGCGTTGCTCGGCTTCTGGTTTGGACATTTTCAGGACTTGACGCGGCGCGAGCGTCAGGTTGTCCATGACGTTCATGTGTGGGAAAAGGTTGAAGCTTTGGAAGACAATGCCGACATCGCGGCGCAAACGGTTGACATCCACGCCAGGACCAGAAACGCGGTCATCGTTGATCCGAATTTCGCCGCCTGTAATATCCTCGAGTCCGTTGATGCAGCGCAAGAGCGTGCTTTTGCCGCAACCCGAAGGTCCGATCAGGCACACGACCTGATGCTCTTCGACATTTAAATTGATGCCACGCAAGACTTCGACATTGCCGTAACGCTTGTGAACATCGTTGATCTCGAGAAAACTCATCGTGCTCCCCTGGTTTTTTTCGCGTCATTCTCGAGCATCCTGTCCACAAAACGCGCCTGCGGAATGGTGATGATGACGAACAAAAACGCGACGATGGTGACGGTGGACAGGTTGAAGTAATTGCTGGCAAGCATTTTGGATTGGTTGAACGCGTCAATTGTGCCGATGACGTTGACCAGTGCCGTGTCTTTTTGCAAGCCAATAAAATCGTTTAGAAGCGGCGGAATGATGCGCCGCACGGCTTGAGGCACGATCACAAAACGCATGGTCTGGGTGAACGAAAGCCCCAAGCTTCGCGCGGCGGCAAACTGGCTGGGATGAATGCTTTCAATGCCGGCGCGGTACACCTCGGCGACATATGCGCCATAAGTCAAGGTCAGCGCAATAATTGCCCAGAGGGTGGTCAGGTCATCAATGCCAAATTTGGCTTGCAAGAACGAACTTAAACCATCGGTCAAACCTGTAAGCGGCAAACCAAAACCCACCAGGTAAATCGTGATGATGCTCGGCAAACCCCTGAACGCATCGGTGTACAAAGTCGCCAGCAAACGAATCGGTTGTCCTGCACGACCTGGAATCATGCGGGCGATTGCCACGACCAGCGCCCAGACCAGAATCAAAACCTCGGCAATACAAAAAATGACCACGTTGGTCATGAAGGCTTTTAAGACCAGACCAAACTTATCAAAAATCAGGGACATTTTAAAGAACGTGCTGCCCACCGCGACATCGTTGGTGATCAAAAACCAGACGGCAATCGCGGTCAAAACAGCAAACACCCCGTACCCGAGCGCGAACCAACTCGAGCTTTGGGAACTGGCGGTTTTGACTCGAGCGGTAATCAAATCGTTCTGGCGCAGTGCGTTTTGGGCTTGTAAGGCTTCACGCACGCCACGAATCGCGGGAACAAACAACGCCAGGGGAATCAAACCGACCAAGATCATAATCCCATCGAATAGGCTCGAGCCAATTTTGTTTTTCTCGAGCGTGAAGCGTAAAAATTGCAGCACAGCCCAGCAAATCAGTACCGTTAAGGCGCACAACCCCACCGCCACCAAGGAGAACGGCAGCACGTTTGGCGGTATGGAGGGCTTGCGAAAGCGTGATTCTCGAGCCGAGTCATTCATACTGACCCGCACTGAGCTGAAGATTATTCGGAGTTTGTTTCATCCCGCTCTGAGTTTTACCACGAATTGGACTGTGACATGAAAAACTCAAGCATCAAAACCCCCAACCAAAACTCGAGGTTGGGGGTTGCTAACTGCTAATTGCCATGTGCCAATTGCTCTTATGGACGGAAGTACTTGATTGCCATTGGATCAATGTTCATGTATTTTGCCACGAGCTTACGAACCGTTGAATCTTTAATCAGGGATTCGATGACCTTGTTGACCGCCTTGTTGTTGGCATTGCCCTTTGGGAACAACGCGCCGTAAGCCTCACCGGTTTTGTACTGCGCTACCACTTCAAACTTGCCATTTGATTGTCTGGCTTGAGCCAACAAAATCGAGGTGTCGGTCATGGCAAGGTCAATCTGACCCGCTTGCAGCGCAGCGAACATGCTTGGGGTGTCGGGGAAGACCTTAACCTTTTTGATTTTTAAAGTTTTGTTGGCGAACGAGTCGCCGGTTGTGCCTTGTTGCACGCCCCAACGCATACCCTTGATGCTTTTCTCGTCCACTTTCTTGCCTTTTTTGACCATGATGCCAGCATCGCTGGTGAAGTACGGCGTGCTGAATTCCACAACTTTTTGGCGTTCTTTGGTGATCGAAATTTGCGAAAGTGCCAAATCAAAATCCTTGGTCTGACCGGCAACCAGACCATCCCAAGCCACGTTTTTGACCACAAGCTTCTCGAGACCCAAACGGTGCGCGATGTTTGCCGCCATGCAGTACTCGACACCGTCTTTAATCAATTCTGGGGTGTCACCATTGTACCAACCTGGAGCTGGCAAGTTGACTTCGACCGTCAATTGACCCGCCACGGCTGGCGTGAACTTGGCAGGATCGCCCATTTTACCAGTGACCGTGCAATTGCCGTACTTTGAAGCCCCCATCGCATCTTGGGCGCTCGAGAGTCCCAAGCCGACGGCGGTGACAGCAGCCAATCCCAATGCCATTAACACTTTCGTTTTCATGGTGTTCCTCCTGTACAAATTACCCGTTCAGAATACTAGGATTCTCGAGCGTGTGCAATCGAGCTGAAAGAAGCTTCAATGTTGAGGCTCGAGTTGCCGCGTTAATCTTCCTGCAAGGCTTTTGACAGCAACGTGTGAAAATGATGCACGCCTTGTTCGCGTTTGGGACTGAACCGCCCCGTGTTGTAAAACCGTGATTTGACGCCGCGCTGTACCGCTTCGACAATCACCTCGTCTTCGCGTTCGACGCGGTCAAGCCTTGCACCCGCACCTTGCCCGTATTTTTTGGCATCCCAAACGTACTGAATAAAACTGACTTTGGTTAATTCTTGACCAAGCGGACGCACCACATTGATGCTGACGCCCCAGGGGTAAAAGTTGAACATCAGGTTCGGGAAAACCCAGTAATAGTACGCCGCAATCCGCCTTCCATAATCTGGGCTTTCTGGTGGCAGGTCAAACACCAGATCGTCACTGCCTGCTGGCGCGAGTTGAAGATTGCAATGCGAAAAAATTTCGGAACTGTAATTTTCGTAATCGATCAACGAATTTAAACCCGCATGAACGAACGGAATGTGAAACCCTTCCAGGTAATTGTCGCAGTACAGCGCCCAATTGGCTTGAATCAAATAATCGCGTCCGTAATCCGGCTCGAGCAAAAAGTCTTGCAAGGGCAACCATCCCAGGCGGTCGTTGATGGGTTTCATGACCTCTTCAAAACTCACGCTCGGGTCTAAGCTCGAGAATAAGAATTTACCTTTTCCCCAAGTGGCGAATGGCACTTTTGCCAAATTGTCGCTGGGACTTGGAAAGTTTTTGGCTTCCAAGAATTCGGGCATGGCTTGAAAGCAACCGTCCAAGCCGTAACGTCGCCCGTGATAGCGGCAACGCAAGAAACGATCATTGCCGCCCGTTTCGGCAACCAACATGCTGCGGTGCGTGCAAACGTTACTCAGCACATGCAAATCATCGTTAAAGTCTCGGGTGGCAAGCAATGGCTCATCAAGGCAACCCTCGAGCAGCGTGAAGGGTGCAACCGAACCTGGGGCTTTGAGGTGGTCGGTGTCGCCCACGAACTGCCAGGAACGGGCAAAGACTTTTTCTCTCACCAGTTCAAACGTGCTTGGGTCTTTGTAAAAACTGGCGGGCAGCGTGCTGGCGGCGGTGATGTCGGGGTTAACAGCGAAACGGTTGGGCATGAAAAAACCTCCAAATGAAAGAATCTCGAGCGACGAAAACGGAATTTTAAGTTCTGTCAGCGTGCCACGAAACCATTTGGTAGCAAATCCAAACCCCACGATTGATGCGGGTTGTGTCTGTCCAGAAATGGCAGATTTTGATTTTTCATGATGCCATCCTTGGATTTGCTTGAGGTAATTTGTTGATTCTACTCGAGCAAACCAAGATTGTCTTGTCAAACTCGAGTTTTAAGCCCACTCCAGGTTCTCAACCAGCCCCAATGCTGAATCGAGATTCGCTCAGATTAAGCTTCGTTGGGCAAATCGATGTACAACGCCGCTAAAGACAAATCAAAACCAAGGCTCGAGAAGTGCAGCAGCACATCGCCAGAAAAGCTTTGAT
>JAYTKL010000329.1:0-6723 GCA_043730305.1 Deinococcales bacterium
CAATTCTTCTGGTTTGGGCGGCAGTGAACAACCAGGCTCGAACGATGAAACCGCGCTCGAAGATCACGTCAAAGGGCTGGCGAAAGTCAAGCTCGAGTACGCACCAGGAACGGGTTATGCCTACGCAAATTCTGGTTTTAGTGTGCTGGGATTGATCGTGCAAAAACTGAGCGGCATGTCATACGAGCAGTACATGCAGGAAAAAATCTTTGCACCGCTCGAGATGAATGCCAGCACGCTCGAGTTTTGGAAACCGGAAGCATTGGACGGAACGGGCAGTTATTACGCTGGAACACACAGCCAACAAGTCGCACAGCCGCCAGGTACAAACCGTGGTTACGGACCAGCGGGAATGCACATCTCGAGCGCGAACGATGTCTCAAAATACTTACGAATGTTGCTGAACAACGGACTCGCTGCGAATGGCAAGCGCATCTTGAGCGAGGCTTCAGTTACGGAAATGATGCGCGGTCAAGTCGCCGGCGAAAGCTCGGTTGGACTCGAGAACATCAAGTATGCGTTCGGCTGGGAAACCCTTGAGCGTCACGGTGTCAAAACGGTCGAGCATGGTGGCAGTATCGGCTCGATGGGCGCGTACTTCATGCTCGCACCAGAAGCTGGGTTTGCGATTGGCATGTTGTTCAATCTGGTGGATTACGCCAAGATGCAGTTGTTCGGCAATCTTTTTAACGCGATGACCGAAAATCCAACCGAGCCGTACCAATCCCTCCCACGACCTGAAGCTGTCGCTTCAACAGGTTTTGCACCAGAACACCACGACCTCGAGCGTGTGACTGGAACTTACGCGATGCCACGTTCAGGAAATATCAGCGTTTACCTCGAGCACGATCAACTGATGATTCAGGTACAGCACAAAACGCACAAACTTGAACCTCGAGCCTTGAACTCGTTCACGTTGCGAAGTGAAATCCTGGCACTCGAAGGACTCGAGCACACATTTGTTTTTACCGATGCTGGCGTTGAACTTTGCGCACATACCGAATGGGGCGATGTTGAAACTGGTACTCGATTGGAGACGGCATGAATGACGTTGAAACGAAACTCAAAGCACTCGAGGTGTTCACAAAAGAGGCGATGCTCGAGCTTCACGTTCCTGGTGTCAGCATCGGTTTGATGATTGATAGCGTGGAACATTACGTCTCGCTCGGTGTGACGAGTATTATAAATCCATTGCCAGTCACGGCAGACACGCTGTTTCAAATCGGCAGCACCACCAAGACATTCACCGCCACAACCGCATTGAAACTGGCTCAAGATGGTCTGCTCGAGTTGGACGCGCCCGTGCGCCAGTACATCCCAGACTTTCGGGTTGCCGACGAGGACACCAGCGCTCGAGTGACCGTGCGGCATTTGATGACGCACACCAGCGGTTGGTTTGGTGATTTCGAGTTGGACACGGGCGATGATTCCAACGCGCTCGAGTTGTACGTTCAGGCGATGGCGGAGTTGCCACAACTGACACCAGTGGATGCCTTGATGTCGTACAGCAATTCTGCATTCGTGCTGTTGGGTCGCGTGCTCGAGGTTGCCTCTGGCAAAACGCTTGATGTACTGGTGCGTGAAACCATCCTCGAGCCTCTTGAATTGCATGACACGGTGTTCTGGGCGCATGAGGCGATCACCAAACGCACCGCGATTGGTCACAAGCAATCCGAATCTGACGAAACCGAAGTGATCCCAGTCTGGCGCTTGTCTCGAGCCACCAATGCCGATGGTGGGTTGGTTGCCAGCGCCCGCAATCAAATGCGTTACGCCCGATTTCAGATGGGTCAATTGGGCAATGTTCCGATCAATGCGGCATCACGACTCGAGATGCAAACACCACGAATCTCGGCGGGTGGCAACGAGTTTATTGGCTTGTGCTGGTTCATTGACGACAAGCAGACGAACGACCAGCGCACCGTTCGCGTGATCCGTCACGGCGGCAGCGTCTCGGGGTTTCAATCGCACTTCTGGTTTGCCCCACAAGAAAATTTTGCTTTCACCTGCCAAACAAATGCCGATTCTGGCATGGCACTGAACACGCTGGTCACAGCGTGGGCGCTCGAGCATCTGTTCAACATCCTGCCGAGCAATCCAAAGGCGATCCAAGTCACGCCCGCTCAACTCGAGGCGTTCACGGGTTGGTACGCCGTGCCGACAGGCAAAAATGGCGAAGGACTCGAGATTGCACA
Source organism: Deinococcales bacterium (assembly GCA_043730305.1). GTDB lineage: Bacteria > Deinococcota > Deinococci > Deinococcales > JAAFIG01 > JANXTZ01. The sequence continues at coordinate 2,196 of JAYTKL010000329.1, forward strand.
GAACGGTGACTCGTTGACATTGCGCGTCAACGTCCCGACCTTTAACCTGGTGTTGTCCGCCGTGCCACTCGCCATACTTTCAGACAAGATGTGCATTCCGCTCGAGGGTCCAATGTCGAGCATGACACTGGATTTTGTTGGGGCAGACAATGGATTTCGTTACCTGCGCGTCGGTGGTCGGATTGCCAGCCGCGCCAAAAACCCAGGAGGAACATGAACGCTTTCGACTTGCAACTCGAACAATACGCCCGATTGACACTCGAGGTTGGGCTTGGCTTTCAAGCCGGTCAACGCCTATTAATCAGTGCCGATGTCGAAGCTGTAGCGTTCGTGCGGGTAGTTGCCGACCTCGCGTACCGCATGGGCGCAAGGTACGTCAATGTGCTCTGGGCAGACGAGCACATTCGGCGCTCGAGGTTCTTGCACGCCAGCAAGGAATCATTGTCCGAGATTCACGAATGGCTCGCGCAGGCTCGCAACGAATCAGCCGCCGCCGATGATGCCGTGCTTGGCGTGTTCAGCCAAGACTTGCAGTTGCTCGAGGACATTGATGGCGAACTGATCTTGATTGAGCAAAGAGCTCTGGAATCCAGAACCGAATTGTTTTGGGAACGCTTGGGCAGCAACAAGTTCAATTGGACCGCCGTGCCGTACCCGTCGCAGGCGTGGGCAGATCGGGTGTTTCCGAACGATTTAAACGCACTCGAGAAGTTTTCCAAAGCGATGGCGCATGCGGTGCTGCTCGACCAGCCCGATCCGAGCGCCGCGTGGCGAGCACATTGCGAAACCCTGCGCCAACGCCGCGAGTACCTGAACGCCAAACGCTATTTTGCGCTGCGTTACCGCGCCCCAGGAACCAAGCTCGAGATTGGTCTGGCGGACGATCACGTTTGGGCGGGTGGTGAAACCGTCGCGCCAAACGGTTCAGTCTACGTCGCGGATATTCCCACCTTCGAGGTCTTCACCGCCCCACACCGACTGCGCGTCAACGGCACGGTGCGAGGCACGAAACCCAGAATTTTCATGGGCACACTCTGCGAAGATTGGAGCCTCGAGTTCAAGGATGGTCGGGTGGTCAAGGCAGACGCTCGGGTGGGGTTGCAGGCGCTCGAGCAATACTTGGACATGGATGATGGCACGCATTATTTGGGCGAGGTCGCACTGGTCGCCAGCGGTTCACCCGTTGATGAAACCGGCGTGGTTTTTCGCATGGCGCTGCTGGACGAAAATGCCGCCAGTCACATTGCACTTGGATTCGCGTATCGTGGCACGATCAAAGACGGTGGCGACATGAGCAACGAGGAATTCATGGCAAAAGGTGGCAACCGCAGCAACGATCATGCCGACGTGATGATCGGCTCGAGCGAAATGGATGTGGATGGTGTCTTTGCCGACGGCTCGAGCGAACCGCTGATGCGTGGTGGGAGGTTTGTATTTGAGTCATGACGATTCAGTTTGGTTTAAAGGGTCAAAGGTTCAAGGAGGATGTATGAAGCAACATTCAAAGTCGGTTCGCAATTCGTTGCTCGCGCTCGGTTCGGCAGCATTGTTCGGCGTGGGATTAGCCATTGCCCCGACAAACACGCTGGTGATTCAATGGTCGGGCGAGATGGTCACACTCGATCCGCAACAGGCGTTTGATACGAACGGTTCAGAAGTATTGAACAACATTTATGACACGTTGGTCACGTTTGAGCGCAACAGCACCAAGCTCGTGCCGGTGCTAGCAACCGATTGGAAAGTCTCGAGCGATGGCAAAACCATCACGATGGGCTTACGCAAAAACGTCAAGTTTCACAGCGGCAACGATTTTACCTGTAGCGATGCCGAATATTCTTTGCGTCGTTTGCTGGTCACAAACAACGCCTCGAGCACCGCGTTTTACCTGAGTGATGCGATGTTGGGCTTTCAATACTGGGATGAAAAGCTGATCAAAGATACACCATTCAGCGCCATTCAAAACGCGGCAAGTTGCGATACGAACGGCAACCTCGTCGTCAAACTTTCAAGGCGCGAACCAGTGTTTATGTTGCGTTTGACCGGCACTTGGGGTGCAATTCTCGATTCCAAAGCCGCGATTGCCGCTGGCGAATGGGATGGCACCCAAGCCACCTGGAAGGACTGGCAGAACAAAGACATCAACAACTCGAGCTTGAACAAAGCCGATCTTGGTTCTGGCGCGTACCAGATGGTTTCCCGCGAGGCGGATCAAGCCATCTTCAAAGCGAACGCGAATTACTGGGGCAACAAAGGCAAGATCGAAAACGTGATCGTTAAAATTGGTGGAGCAGATTCGGCTCGAGTCTTGGCGATCAAAGCGGGCGATGCGGACATAATCAGCTACGACAACATCAACGTGGTCAAGCAATTGAAAGGCGCAAGCGGAGTGAGGGTCAATCAATTTGCGAGCTTGGCTGCCAGCGCGGTGTTCTTCAATCAAGCCATTAGCAAGGGCAGCAAATATGTCGGCAGTGGCAAACTGGACGGCAAAGGTCTGCCTACCAATTTCTTTGCCGACATCAACGTGCGTCGTGGATTTGCAGCGGCATTGGATTCCAAACGCATCATTGACGAAATATTCGGTGGTCTGGCTGAAAACCGCACCATGCCTGTCCCAACCGCGCTGCCTGGATACGACGCAAGCATCAAAACCATTCCCTTCAACCTCGAGCAAGCCGCACAAGAATTCCGCAAGGCTTTCAAAGGTCAGGTCTGGAAAACTGGGTTTAGCTTCGAGGCTGCCGTACCCGCTGGCAGCGACGCAGCCTTAAACATGATGGATTTACTGAAGAAAAACCTCGAGCGAATCAATCCGAAGTTTAAAATGAAAGTCAAAGTCATGCCGATCAATGACCTGTACCCAGCACTTGGTGCAGGTGTGGTTCCATTGACGATCAATGGAAATTCGGCAGAAATCCCAGATGCCCTTGCCTTGCTGTCGTTCTTCTACTCGAGCGAAGGGGTTTTCTCTGTACACACGCATTTCAAAGATGCGCAGATTGATAAACTGATCGCGCAACTGAGCCAAACCGATGATCTTGACAAACGTGCCGCAATCGTCACACAGGTTGGTCGTCGTGGCAACGAATTGCTGCCATTTGTGACGCTGCCTGAATCCATCACAACCCACATCTCACGCTCGAGCCTCAAAGGTGTCAAAGAGAATTACAATCCCTTCCGTTACACCCGCCTCTTCTGGAATACCCTGAGCAAGTAAGCCAAAACACGGTTTCGTCTGAGGGTCTTTTTTGATTCTTAGACGACACCCCGATCTGACTCGAGAATTCACACAAACTCGAGAATTCAAACTTTTTTGTCAGTCTATTCATCCAAAGGGATCAAATGCTGAAGTATATTCTGCGTCGTCTTTCCACCGTGCCACTGGTGTTGTTCGCAGTCACGCTTTTGATTGTGGTGCTGATGCAATTTATTCCGCTCGAGAATCGCGCCGCGAGTTACATTACCAATGCCCGACAGCTTGGGCAGATTGATCGGATCATCAAAGAGAAAAAACTCGATCAACCCTTTCTGATTCAATACGGCGTGTGGCTTTCCGAGGCTGTGCGTGGCAACCTGGGGTACTCCAAAGCCAGCAACGAATCGGTGCTCGAGACGATCAGCAAACGCCTTCCCGCCAGTGTCGAACTCGCCTTGTACTCGAGTTTTTTGGTGATTGGTGTTGGTGTTCTGGTCGGCACTCGAGCGGCACTGGCAAAGGGTGGGTGGCTGGATCGCATCTCGAGTTTTCTGGCAGTCGTTGGTTTCAGCATGCCTGGTTTTGTGCTCGGCGTGTGGTTGCTGGTGATCTTTTACGGTGCATTGGGCATCGCACCCGCACCAGGAAGACTCAGCCAAGAGAACGAGATTCTGCTCGTGACTGGCGCGGTCAAACGCATCACGGGTTTGCTGACCATTGATGCGTTGGTCAGTGGTCAATGGTCGGTCTTGCTCGATTCGCTCGCGCATCTGGTGCTGCCCGTCATCACCCTCAGTTTGGTTTCCACCGCCACGATTCTCAAAGCCATGCGCTCGAGTTTGCTCGAGGTGCTCGGCTCGGACTTTATTCGTACCGCCAGAGCCAAAGGCTTGTCCGAAGCCGTGGTCAACATCAAACATGCCCGCCGCAACGCACTCTTGCCCGTGACCGGATTGGCAACGATGGTCGTGCTCGGATTGGTCGGCGGCAGTGTGATCGTCGAAACCATCTTCGCCTTCCCAGGCATTGGATCATGGGTTGCCAAAGCCTCGAGCACCTTCGATTACGCGGGCGTACTCGGATTCGCCGTGGTCACCGCGATCATCGTGATTGCCGCGAACTTGTGCGTGGATATTCTCTACGGCATTCTTGACCCGAGAGTCAGGCTGTGATGCGAACCCTCGAGCCAAACATTCAGGAAGGGCATGCACCCAGACATGTATCTCGAGCACCCACACGATTTCGTCGTTTCTTGCGGCACTCGCAAGGACTTGCGGGATTGGCGATCATTGCTGTCTTTTTGTTCGCCGCCATTTTCGCACCCCTGCTCGC
>JAYTKL010000330.1:0-36582 GCA_043730305.1 Deinococcales bacterium
TTTGAATGGATTGAAGTTTGGTACAACCGCGAACGTCGGCACTCGAGCCTTAGCTTCTTAGCACCAACGGTGTTTGAGGAGAAATATGACTCTCGGAACTCCAAGTCCACAAACTCTTGACATTTCACTCTTCCGACATCCAAGGTGGCAACCAATTCTTTGGAGACAAAGAAATCATGGCTGTAGGCTCAGACGCAAGTGGGAGCGTTGATCCCATTAACACACGACTTGCAAACGCATTTGCTTCACCTTCAGCAGCATCTGATTCATGGCTGACAGATTTCAGATTGCTCGTACCAAATCGTTCATTCTGAACAGTGTGTGCAAGTTCGTGCGCCAGCAATCCTTGCCCGTCTCTCGAGTGTGGTTGGTATTCGTTGTCTCCAAAGATAATATTTTGCCCTATCGTAAAAGCTCGAGCGTCGAGTTTATTTGCCAGGTCTGGCGCTTGTCCGTCGGCAAAAACCCGAATGTTTGCAAAGTCATGGGCAAATTTTGGTTCAATGGTTTCTCGAGCGCTGGTGTCAAGCGGTTGCCCTTGGTTTTGTTGCACAAACTCGAGCGCTTGATTTTCGGGCGTGTTGAAGTGAGCTTGATCAGGCTGTTGTGCTTGTCGGTCAGCGCGTTCTCTTGTTTGCGTCACAGTTTTTCCTCCTTCGGTCATTGGTTTCTCGAGTGTGGTTTGTTAAGTTTGATTTCAATTGCTTTTGTCCGAGGTGTTTTGAAGGCATGTTCGCGTTTGCTCAACTCGCGTTCTTGTGCCAGCACGTCTGCCCATTCCTCGAGCGTGCGTTTTCCGCTCAGGACGAGAGCTACGGGTGCATTAAAGCAAGTACCTTGGCAAAAGAGCTTACGGGCGCGTTGGACGTATTTTTTGTTGTTTTGTTGTTTCATGGTTGTCACCGTAAAGATTGAGATCAATGTTTAAATTCCGCCAGTTGTTGGGATTGTTTGAAAACTTCCTGTGACCATGTTTTCGATTGATTGTTGTTCTGCGTTATCGGTTGCAGATGTGCTGATGCTCCAAGTCACAACGCTGCCTGTTGGGTAGGGTGTGCTTGGTGTAAAGGTGACTTGTGTGCAGTTGACCCAGGTCGAACTAAAGAAGGTACAGTTTGCATTCCAGGTGATCGTGCCCGTTTTGATAAATCCGTTGACGCGTACCAGGAAAGCATTTTCGGTCAGGATTTTGTGCATTTGTTCCGAGAAATGAATAACGACTGGGGCGTTGAGGCTCTCGAATCCAAATTTTCCTGTGGGCGAAAAGCTGATCACTTTTGGTGGGGCGTTCCCAACGCTGAAGTCAAAGCCATAAGCGGTTTGTAAGTTGTTACCAACAAGATCGGTGGCAGAAATACTTAATGTGATCGTGTAGGTTGTGCGTTCGGTTAAACGCCCGATTGGTTGACAACTGGCGCTCGAGGGTGTCGTCCAAGTCCAATTGCAAACAATATTCGGGCTGCTCGAGAAAGCACTTTCGACGCTGGTTTTGTTCATGGCTTTGGAAAAATTGAGAACGATTGCTGCGTCAAAAGTGGTGGCGAACGTTCCAGGGTCGCTTGGGGCATAGCTAGTCAGGGCAGGTTTGATGGTGTCTTGCACGGTCGTAAAGTGCAACAAGAACGGGTTGGCTATTGCTATGTCGCTGGCACTTTTGGCACTCGAGGAAACATTGATGGTGTATTCGGTTAGGAATGCCAGGTTTGCATTTGGGGTACAAGTTGCGGTTTGGTCACTGTCAGTCCAGACCCAACTGCAAGCGATGCTTGGTGTGCTCGAGAAAGCACTTTCGACACTGGTTTGGTTCATGGGTTTAGAAAAATGCAAAACGATTTTACTGGCGATAGGAACATCAATGGCGTTACTGGTTGGCGTGCTGGTCAGTGTGGGTGCGGCTGGCACGCTCGAGAATTGCAGTGTGGTCGCGCCAGATAAACCGTTGCCTGAAGTGTCTTTCCCGTCAATCACAATCATGTACGCAGTTTGGTTTTGTAAGGTTGGCGTGACAAAACTCACCACCGTATTTCCGGCGCTCCAGGTGGCTGCGCCCAGGGTTAAATTGCTGCTCGAGGTTGTGACGGTGGCAACGTTCATGGCTTCAGAAAACGTCAGTTGCACTTGGGTGTTTACGGCGATGTTGCTCGAGTTTTTGGCTGGAACACTTGTGAGCAACCGTGGGGCGGTAATGTCAATGAAGGTTGGTGTTGCACTGACCATAGTTGTGCTGGGCGAAATGTTGCCCGCGTTGTCAATTGCTTGTAAGCCAAAGTCATAGTTGGTGGCGTTGGTCAAGCCTGTCACCGAGAACTCTGTTGCGTCTTTGGGAAGGCTGCTCTGGTTGGTCAGTTGGTTGGCGTGTACTCCCCATTTTAGGATGTAATTTGCCAAGTCAATTTCGGTGTTGGCATTCCATGAAAGGTTGATTTTCGTGTCGCCAACAGTGGCAGTCAAGCCTTGCGGTGTTGCTGGCGGCGTTGTGTCGGAGGGTGGGTTACAAGCCATCAGTGCCAGAATTAAAAAACAAGCCATTACAATTTTCACGATTCACCTCGAGTTACGGAACGCAGCTAATATTTTTTAGAATCACGGTGTTCGTACCGTGGTTGTTCTGTGGGTCGGAAGCAACCAAGGTGATGCGGATGTTGACGCTGTAACCGCTGACTGTACATTCGAGTCCGAGTGCCGAAATCACATTGACTTTGCCACTGGTATCTGGGGTCAATTTGATGTCTGTTCCAAACGGTGTCAGTTGATCTGAGTTTTGTTTGGCCGCAAACCACTCGAGCGTCACAGGGTCGCCCTTTGGGTCTTCTGCGCTGCCTGTCAACGTCACAATGCCTGCGCTACCAGGGTTAAAACTTGCTTTTGGACTGCTAATGATGACTTTGTGCGGTGGCGGGTTGGCTGGGGCTGGCAGCACGTTGACATCCACGAAAGTCAGGTGGCTCAGTCCTTGCGGGTCTGTGGCTTGAATGTTTAAAGTACGCATTCCAACGCTCGAGAAACTAACATTTGGTTCGCAACCCGTTTTTGGAAAATCATCGGTGGCGAGGCTACTGTTCCAAACAATGCCCGAGCAGGCAAGTTGTTCGTTTGGTTCGTTGATGTCTGTCGCGGTGACTTGGAAGGGGTAACTGAGGTTTTGATAGATCACCAAAGTATTGTTTGGCGAGCTGACCGAGACCAGTGGTGCGTTGTTGATGACTCCAACACTAAAATTTTTGCTGCTGGTCATTCCAGAACTGTCGGTGGCGGTGGCGGTAATGGTTCGTAAACCTTCGGTGGCAAACGCATGGTCGAGGTTTGCAAAACCACCCGTTGTTGTTCCCAGTAAACCGTCCTTGTTCGATGACCAGGTGATGCCGCAACAGGCTTGACCATCTTCTAAATCTTCGACTCGGGCTTGCAATTGCGTGTTTCGATTTAAGACCAACGGGCTGGTCAGGCTTGTCAATTCCAAAAGCGGTGGTGTGGCATCAAGGGCGCGTCGGACGGCGGCGTTGGCGTTAAGGTACTTTTTAACTTTGGGGTCAGAACTGGTGTTGGCGGTCTCGAGTAAAATTTGTTCAACCTGATCGGCACTCAAAGACGGTTTTGCCGCCCAGATTAACGCCGCCACCCCTGCCGCGAACGGACTCGAGACACTCGTGCCACTGACTTCGTTGGCGGCGTTGGCTGGATTGACTGGGTCGGGTCCGACATAGACTGTAAACGGCGCAAAAATATCAACTTGCTGGTTGCCGTAATTAGAATTGGTGGCACGGTTAACCGAATTTTTGCCAAGACCACCGACGCAGATCACGCCAGCGTTTTCGCAGGGGGTGTGCCATACTTTTTCGATACAGTGACCAAGCAAACAGTATTCGCTGTCAACGTCTTTTCCGTCATTGCCAGCCGCCGCAAAAATCAGTGTTCCTGTTGCCCGTACAATGGCGGTGGCTGCCTCGAACGGGTAGATTGACCATGCCAAATACACTGGTACGGGCGCACCAAAGCTCATGTTGATAATTTTTGCCCCACCAATTTCGGCTTGAATCAACGCGCCAATGGCTGTAAAAAAATCGTAAGACGTGTAAACCAAAACCAGATCGGCAACCGGACCCGCCGGACCCGCCGCGCCAAAGCCGTTTTCTGGAACGCCTGCGGCTGCCTCGGCAACGTTTGTGCCATGCCAGGGGCATTCAGAACCTCCGCAGGACAGTAAGTTTTCTGTCCCAATCGGGTTTCTGAGTGGCACGTTGGAACGGGCTTGCCAACCTGTCGGAAAATCGGCGTTGGGTGCAAAGCCCATGTCCAAAATCGCAAGTTTGACTTTGTTCTGTAATTTTCCTGCCAACTCGAGCGCCCGCCAAGCTTCGGTGACACCAATGTTTTGTGTGCCGCCCAGTTTCATGTAATCCCAGTCAAAAGCGCTGTCTGTGTAATTCGCATCTGGACTGGTCGGGGCTTCTTTGGTGTTGTAATCGCGGAAGCTGCTTCCCGAACCAACCCAGTTCATGCCCACTTTTAAACCTTGCAGCGATTCTCGAGCCGCCACCGCCATTAACTGCTCGCCGTCCAAGCTCGAGACCTGTTGCGTGCCAGTTGCATTTGGTTGCAGTGCCACCAAATCGCTGCTGAGTTTGCCCGTGTCGGCGCTCGAGACTTTGATTCTGACCAGGTACATGGCTACAAAACCAGGCAATTCTTGGGTTGTGGGGTTCAAGGTTTTTAAGATTGTGCCTTGCCAACGTGTCACGAAAGCATTTAATTGCGTTTGGTCATTGGTCGAGATGACCAGTTCGTTTTCGACAAAATCGCTTTGATTGCCCTGATCGTCTTTGAGCCTGGCAATGGGTCGAGGGTCTGTCCCGTTAAGGCTGGGAAGCGGTGCTTGGGTTGGTTTAAGGCTTGTATTGACTTGAATGACTGGGGCTGGCACTGGTGGATTCTGGGTGTTTCCATCGCCGCAGGCGATCAGCAGCCCGCTAAGACCAACAACCAAGCAGGCATTTCTGAACAGATTTTTCATACGTTCTCCTTTTGGCACGGATTAATCTCGAGGATTCCAAGTGTTTTGATTCAATCATCGGTAATGACCTGTCCCAATTCCTAGAGGCAATGTCCCAAAATGTCCCAAGCGACTGTCACTATTCGTTTGGGTGACGTCTGAGCTACAGTATTGCCGTGTGTGTTTGTTTATTGGCTGGTTTCTGGAATTGCTTGTACCGCCAATCTCGAGAAGTCCAAACCGCAATTCACGCAAAATCTGACATAGGGCGAAGTGATATTGTGGTTGCACCGCAAGCAACGCTCGAGTAACCGTGTTCCGTCGTTGGCACAGTAAAGTTCTTTTGATTGTGTTGGCACTGCACGAAAACACTGTGGGCAAAGTCGGTATTGGATTCGCACGGACATCTCCTCCTGCATGGTCGCAAGTATCTTGGGCGTTCGGTCATAACTTGGTCATAAGAATTTTGGGTCGCAACATGAAAATCAGAACGGACACTTTAAAAACTTTGGCGCTGCGTTTAAATCCTGTCGTTTCTAAGCGATTGGGTGTGGTGTTGTGCGTGCAAGGCGGCGCAGGTTTGGGAAAAACCTGGGTGTTGTCTCAACTCTTGCCCGAACTCAAATGCCGTTCTCAAACACTTCCCGCCACTGCCAGTACCGCGCAGTGGTTGAGAAGTTTGGTGCGTCCCAAAAAGGTATCTGCCAGCAGCGAAAAAACCTTGCTTCGAGTTGATGCGGGTGAAATGCTCGAGGATTCACTGGTTTTAAAAGTGTTCTCAGAGTTGCTGCGTGAACTCGCACCGTTTGTCTTGCATCTCGAGGATGTGCATGATGCCAGTCAGGAGCGTTTGGAATTGCTGGCTGGTTTACAAGCCCTTGTTTTAAAAACAAAAGGAGTGGGGTTGATTTTGACCAGTCGTCACGAATTGCCTTTCGCAGCAGGGCAGGTTTTACTTGATCCTCTTTCTCGAGAAGAATCGAACGCTTTGCTGCTGAATGAACTTGGCGCAGAGCTACCGGTTGAAGCGCTTGATTACATTTTTATGCGTGCTCGGGGCAATCCGCTTTTCAGTCTCGAGTTTTTACGGTTTTTAACGCGTTTGGGGTCACTGTGGTCGGATGGTAAAATTTGGAATTGGCGTACGCCAACCACGGGTTTTATGCCGGTCACCATCGAAGCCCTGCTCGAGAACTTACTGATGACTGCCAGTAACGATGTTGCAAGTCGTGCCGTACTGGAGGCATTGGCATTTTTAAAAACCCCGCCAAAAGACTTGTGGCGTTTGGTGGCAGGCTTAACACAAACCGAATTTGAAGCTGCAATCGGTACACTCGAGGCGCAACAGATTTTGCAAAACGCTGCGTTCGTGCATCCCTTGTATCAAGAGGTGATGGCTGGATTACTGACCGACGAGCAAAAACAAAATCGGTCACGGTATTTACTTGGTGCGACAAACCCAGATTTGCGAGCGGCTGCGGTCTTGCTCGAGGAATTAACGGCTTTGGTTTTAACTGCAAACCTATCAAGCCTTGAAGAGCAACGCTGGCTCGAGCGGGTTTGTTTGGTTGCACAACAATCTGGGCAGCTTCGTTTTGCGAGTCGTTGTAAGGCGTGGTTGGCAGAACGCAGCGATGCTGATTTGGATTCTTTTTATGTTATCGCCGAAGAGGTTGGCGTTTTTGACCCTACCGAATCCATGCGGCTCATGCGGCTGATTTTGGGAAGGCAACCCGATCATTTAAAGGCAGGCACAACCCTGAGCAATCTTTTGTGTGACCGTGACGAATTCATCGAAGCTCAGTTGGTTCTTGATGCGCTGCCCGAGATATTACATTCAAATCCCATTTGGTTGGGTATGAAAATCGTGTTCTTATGTAAATCTGGTCAATTTCAAGAATTGATTTCTTTTTATGAAATCCACCCAGAAATTATGACCATACCCGCCAGTTACTACGTGGCTTTTGCGTATTATATTTTAGGACAAGATGATCAAGCTCGAGCCATTGCCGCGACACGTGCCGAGTATCCAATCGAGAATTTTGAAAAATCGGCGTTGTTCAGTATCGAATCGGGTGTGCTATTACGTCAGGGGCGTTTCCTTGAGGCGTTGGAATTTGCTGATAAGCACGTCGAGTTGGCTCGGGGTTTGAATGAACCCATTGATTTAGCCACGGCTTTACGGTCACGCTCACAACTTTTTCCACGTTTGTTGCGTGAGCAAGAAGCTTACGCAGATTTACGCGAAGCCCTCGAGTTGAGTTTAGAAATTGGCGATACCAGAAATGTTTTGGGTTGCCAAGTCAGTTTGTGTCGTGATTACCTCGATTCCATGCAGTACCAAAAAACTGAGACCTTGTTACTCGAGATTGATGCTTTGCAAAGCCAACTTCCTAAAAACGAAAAACTCTTTTACACAAAATTAAATTTGAGCGAATTGTATGACAAATGGCAGCCCGCGCACGGCAAGGCATTGGCTCAAAAGTATGTTCGTGCCGCTTTAAGCCTGAGTGAATCGGTGCAACACAAGCGTTTGCGTTTGCTGGCGCTTTGTCGTGCCGCGATGGTCGAAGCCAGACTAGGGCAAGCGGCACAGGCGCTCAAATACGCCGAGGAAGCTTGGCAGGTGCTCACAGACCGCAACTCACCGCCCGAAGAGCGTGTTCAATGCCTGCAGGCGCTGGCAAGTGCTTTTGAAGTGAACTTGCAGCCAAAAATCGCGCTCGAGAAGTTACGCGAAGCCGAAGAATTATCCCAAAAGCATGGTTTTGAACGGTTGCTGCATTCGAGCAAACTCGAGATTGCACGGCTCGAGCATGACAGCGCGGCTGCCAAACAAGAATTGGCTTGGTTTGAAACCCACGGTACGGCATACATGGCGTACTTAACAAAACACTATTTTCCAGTTCTCGAGACCCAAATCGAACCCATAACCAGCCTCCAAAGCCCAGACGTTTTTCTGAACGTTCTGGGTTCGGTTCAACTTGTCAAGGACGGTAAAAGCATTTTTTACCGAGGGCGAAAACGTCTTGATTTTTTGCTGATCTTGCTCGAGGCTCGAATTTCTGGTCAGACTGAAGTCAGCACTTTAGGCTTGATTGATGCCCTGTACCCAGACTTGATGGAGATTGAGGGCAAAGCCGCCTTAAAACAATTGGTTTACCAGTTACGCAATGGTCTTGGCTCTAATGTGATTCAAAGCACCGCCAAGGGTTACATGCTGGGGGGCATTGTCAGCGATGCCGAACAATTTTTGCAAACCAGAGACACCGCGTATTGGCGCGACGTGTACATGGCAGATTTACCAGGTTTTGAACAATCGAACCTCAGAAACAGGCTGGTCAGTACCGTGCAATCACAACTCGAGATATTGATCGAAACCGACACGCTTGAGACTGCACGCCTTGGACAAATTTTACTTGAAATGGAACCTTATGACCGTGACGTGCTCGAGTTGACCCTACGCGCCTTAAAACAATCTGGGCAATCGACACAAATTGTTTACCAAAATGCCAAAGAACGATTTGTTGAATTGGGCGAAAAGCTGCCCAACTCGAGCGATGCTTTTTTAGCGTTGAGTCTTCAAAGTAGGCTGCTCGAGGCATAACCATGAACCTGATTGTTTCGCACAGGTTACTAAAAAAAACCAAACACTTCTTGCCGAAAGCGGCGCTGGGTTTGTCTGTGCTGATCTGGTCGTTGCTGGCAATTTTGGTGGTCAGTTTATTGCTCATGTTCACCTGGTTTTTTTGGCATTTTACGACCACAACCCCGTGTTACAAACCAAACTGCACGCTCTTATTTGCGTGGTTTAACAGCCATCATGTTCCGCTCGAGTTGTACGCGGTGCTTTACGAGATTTCTTTTGTTGTGCCGACCGTTATTTGGATTGCGTTGGCAGTTTGGGTCTTTCGGGCAAAACCAGGTTGGATTTGGAGTTATGTTTTCGCACTTTTTTTCTTGGTCGGTTGGTACGGCGAAATCAGCGTGCAGTACGTTCGTCGCTCACTGCCCGAGGCAATTGATTATGCCTTGCAATCTCTTCACTTGACGGGACTTGCCAATCATTTGGCGACCCTCGAGGTTGGTCGGTTTCTTTGCAAATTCTTGAAAATGCTGGCGGACAACCTGGGGGTATTGGTCATTTTTACTTTTCCAAACGGAAAATTTTTACCACGTTGGTCTTTGGTTTACGTCATTGGTTTTTTCTTGATTTCGTTGGGTTATTCATTGCCAAGCTTGCACGATACTTTTTGGAATTACAACAATTGGGGCTTCCCGTTTACTTTTTTCATGCATTTGGCTTTGGCTTTTGGTTTGGCTTACGGCTTGCTGGTGCGTTACCGCTCGAGCGCTAACCTGATTCGTTCTCGGGTGCGTGGTGTGATTCCTGCCATGTTGGTGAATATCGTGGTGTCCAGTGGAATCACCTATTTTCAAGCGTTGATCATGCCTAAAGTGCTGGTGAGCGATTTTCAGATTCAGGTGGTACAACCTTAGATTTTGTTGTTTAACAAGTGGCTCAATGGTATTTGCATGGTTTGGTGGGCGCTGGCGGTGGCACAAGCCATCGTGCGTCAGCAATTGTTTGACAGCCGTTTTGTGCTCAACCGCGCCTTTGCCTACAGCGCCTTGATTCTCAGTACCGGCGTGTTGTACGGTCTGATCGTTGGTGGCTTGGGAACGTTTTTTCGTTCTGCCAATGTTTGGTTGTCCGTGCTGGCAACGGGCGTGATTGCCGTGGTGTTTCAACCACTGCTGATATTTTTTAGGCAATCGGCAAATCGTTTGTTTTACGGCGAACGCAACGACCCGTACCGTGCCATCAGCAAATTTGGCAAGCAACTCGAGATGGTCTACAAACCCGAAGAGTTGGCGTTGACCATCGTTCATACCGTGGCAACGACCTTGCGTTTGCCGTATGTGGCATTAAAACCCTTGCCAATTGAGGCTGGGCAGAGCATCAGCTTGGGTGAACCTGTGGCGCAATTGCTCGAGTTTCCAATGGTCGTTAAGGGAGCAAACGTGGGCTTGTTGATCGTTTCAACGCGCTTTGTTGGCGAGTCGTTTTCGCCAAGTGAAACCAGGTTGCTCGAGGATTTGGCGGCTCGAGCGGCGGTGGCGGTGCAAGAGGCGCTGTTAAATCAAGAACTGAGGCTTTCCAAGGAAGCCATCGTGCTTGCCCGCGAGGAGGAACGCAAACGCATTCGGCGGGATTTACACGATGGACTTGGACCGATGCTGGCAAGTTTGTCGTTTCAGTTGCAAGCCACACGAAGTTTGCTGATCTATGACCCAAAACGTGCGGACGCATTATTGGAAACCTCAGCCCAGAACGTTCAAGATGCCATCAGTGACATTCGGCGTTTGGTTTACGGTTTACGCCCTCCGGCGCTCGATGATCTGGGTTTGGAGGGCGCATTGCGTCAACAGGTCGGGCAGATGCTTGGAGTCTACACCGAGACTCAAATTGAGACGCTCGAGCCGTTACCTGCGGCGCTCGAGGTGGCAGCCTACCGTATCGCGTGTGAGGCTCTGAACAATGTTTCAAAGCACGCCAACGCCAAACACGTCAAACTGAGTTTGAGAATAGAAGACGGTGGTTTAAAACGGATCGTGCAAGACGACGGCATTGGTTTAAAAGACACCCAAGTTAACGGAGTGGGAATGCACTCGATGCGTGAACGGGTGCTCGAGCTTGGCGGCAAACTCGAGCTTGAATCGCCACAAGGCACTCGGGTTACGGCTTGGTTGCCATTAAGGAAATAATGGAAAAAATTGGTGTTTTAATCGTTGATGACCACCCCATCATCCGCAGTGGTTTGCGTTTGCTGCTCGAGCTTGAAGAGGGCATCGAAGTTGTCGCCGAAGCCGAAGATGCCGAAGTTGCGTTGCGGCTTGCCTCCGAATTACAACCTGACGTAATCCTGATGGACATTCAATTGCCGTCCATGAACGGGATTGAAGCCACACGGCGGATTAAAACCGAAAATCCTCGGATTCAGATTTTGATGCTGACCATGTTTCAAGATGACGATTCGGTCTTTGCGGCGGTGCGAGCTGGAGCACAAGGGTACTTGTTAAAGGGCGCAAACCAATTCGAGATTGTTCAAGCCATTCGCGGGGTGGCTCGAGGGGAGGCGATTTTTGGCGCGGGCGCAGCCGAACGGGTCATGCGATATTTTGCCGCGACCCGTCCAGTTTCTTCCCCAGCCTTTCCAGAATTAACCCCTCGAGAACACGAAATTCTCGAGTTGATCGCCAAGCGCTGTAGCAACACCGTGATCGCTGGGCGGCTTGACCTGAGTCCAAAAACCGTGCGGAATTACGTCAGCAATATCATTTCTAAATTGCAAGTGGCAGACCGTTCGGAGGCGATTTGGGCAGCCAAAAATGCAGGCATTGGTGAAAAAAACGAATTTTGAGCATCAAAAACCCAAGATTGAAATGACTTCATTGCGTTCTGAGCTTTATTCAACACCATGTTCTGAAACCGAAATGGCAGCAAACACCGCGCGTACAAGCTCAATAATTTTTGGATCGAACATTTTCCCGCTCTGAGCCTCGAGTTCGCTGATCAATTCTTAACCCCGACATCTGAACTTCGGCATTGTGAAGCAGTTTCTTGGCGCTGGCTCGAAAAGCCAGTTGAATGGCTTCTCGGGTTGTGTTGATTGCCTGTGAAATGTCTCCCAGTGACTTTTGAGTTTGTGCAAGGTCGATAAGGAGTAAAATTTCGCGCTGAAAATCACCTGACTCTCGAGTGTGATGTTCTTCAAAACATCAATGTGTTTAGCCCGTCAGGTTTTTTGGCTTCACTTGGGCAAGAACCAAAATCCCGCTGGAATGAGGTTGCAAAAGATTTCCCTCGAGCCAATATCACCCAAGGGATTCTTGAAATGCAGTATTATTGACGTGCAATCAAAGGTTTAAACAAATCCACGCCACCTTTGGCTTCCAACTGTGCCTCGAGTTCGGCGGCTGGTTGCTCGGGTTTGGATTCGGGATCACCTGGCAGGGTTTTGGCAAAGACCTCGAGCACGTCTTTGTAACCGTCCTCATCGGAGTCTTTGTCGCGTTTTAAGATCAAGTACAGGGATTCAGGAACGCGCTTTGCGCCCTCATTTTTAAAGGTGTTTCGCAATTCCAGCCCGAAAGCATTCCAGTCGCTGCCTTCAAGGTCGGTATGACAGTACAGGCAGGTGCTGGCTCGAGCTTTTTTGTCCTCACGAATACCGTACTGATGTTCCATGATCGCGTTGTAAATGGGTCGTGCCAAAGCGCCAGAACTGAGCGTGGTGGCAACGATGCCAATGCCTAAAAGGCTGAGGATGAAATGAGCCGGTTTCATTCTTGGAAGTCTAGCAAAGGAATTTTGAGGGACGTGTTCAGATTCCGCAGCAAAAGCAATGGGGCGCACTTGTGCGCCCCAAAAAAATCCTGATTTTAGAGTTTATTTCGTGTTTTTGCCATCAATTTTCTCGAGTACCTCGGCGGTTTTTGCCACCACACGGTCAATGTCGGCGCGTTCGATGACCAAGGGCGGCAGGTAACGAATGACCGTTGGACCGGCTTGCAATGCCAGAATATGATGCTCATGCTCGAGCGCGTGAATGTAGGGTGCGCTGTGCTCCTTCAGCTCCATGCCGATCATCAAGCCCAGACCTCGGACTTCTTTGATTTTGCTCGAGTTGATCTTGCGCAATTCTGAACGGAAGTATTCGCCGTTTTCAAAGGCGCGTTCGGAGAGCTTGGCTTCTTTCATAAAACGAATTGCGGCTATGCCTGCCGCCATCGCCAGCGGATTGCCGCCAAAGGTCGTGCCGTGACCACCTTTTGGCATGGCGTTCGCCACCGCGTCGGTCATGACGAGCGCCCCAATCGGCACGCCGCCCGCCATCGCTTTGGCGAGGGTCATCAGGTCGGGTTTGACCGTGCAACCGCCGCCCAGGGCACATGATGTACCCGCGCATTTGGGGTCGCAAAAGTTTTGAAAGCCAAACATTTTGCCCGTGCGGCAAAACCCGGTTTGAATTTCGTCCAGAATCAGCAACGCGCCGTGTTTGGTGCAAAGTTCTCGGGCTTTGCGAATAAATTCGGCGTGTCCAGGACGCACACCACCTTCACCCTGCACGGATTCCATAATCACAGCCGCCGTGTCACCGTCAATGGCTGCCTCGAGCGATGCCAGGTCGTTGTAGGTGACGAACGTGGTCTCATGAACCAGTTTGCCGAATGGTTCGCGGTATTTGGGTTCGTAAGTTAACGCCAACGCGCCCAAGCTGCGACCCGAAAAACCACGTTTCATGGCAACAAACTTCTCGCGCCCTGTGGCAACTCGAGCGAACTTGATGGCGGCTTCGACGGCTTCGGTCCCAGAATTGCAGAGGAACACGCGTTTTAAACCCTCTGGCGTGACCGAGGTCAGTTCCGCCAGAAACTCGGCGCGTTTGTCATTGGGCAGGGTTTGCGGCAGCATCACCAGGTTTTCGGCTTGAGCCTGAATCGCTTTGGTGACGCTCGGGTTGCTGTGACCGATGTTGGCAACGCCGTAACCGCCAACACAATCGATGTATTCGTTGCCGTCAATGTCCCAGACTTTCGCGCCCAGTCCCTTGCTAATCACGATTTCGTGTTTGGTGTACACACCAGAGTCATATTTTAGTTCGGTCTCGAGCAATTCTTTGCTGCGTGATGCGGTAAGTGTCATTGAAATTCCTCCTTCAAACGTGCCCGAACATCTTACTCGAGGCATTGGGCGCTGTGAACCCCAGTCCAAAACCATCAGAAACCCGAACCGTGAGTTAAACCCACTCTTCAAACTTGAGTGTCCTTGTATAATATATTAGGATTCGAGGTTGACCTCGAGCGCGGAGAGAAAACACTATGGACTATTACGAATTACTGGGTGTCAGTAAAAATGCCGATGCCGACGAGATCAAACGGGCGTATCGTGCGCTGGCATTAAAATTTCACCCCGACAAAAACCCAGGCAACAAAGAAGCCGAAGAAAAGTTCAAACAGATCAACCAGGCGTACGCCACGCTGTCCGACCCCGAAAAACGCTCCCATTTTGACCAATTTGGTTCAGAGCCACAAAACGGCAGTCCATTTGGGCAATCGGGTGGTTTTGCCGGCGGCGATCTGTTCGACCTGTTCAACAGCGTCTTCGGCGGCGGCGATGTCTTCGGACAGCAAACCAGGGGTCGCGGCGGACGCAACCGCGCCCAGCGCGGCGAGGATTTGCAAGTCGAGACCAAAATCAACCTCGAGCAAGCCCGCTCTGGCGCGGATGTGTTGGTTGAAGTGGACAAGCTCGAGCATTGCACGCACTGCAACGGCTCGAGAAGCGAACCGGGCGGCAAGGGATTGCAAAGCTGCCAAACTTGCGGCGGTCAAGGGCAAGTGCGTCATCAGCAACGCACCATTCTGGGCAATTTTATGACCGCAGCGCCCTGCCCGACCTGCCACGGCACGGGCGAAATCAACCCCGAACCCTGCACGGTCTGTCATGGTCGTGGACGCACCATCAAAGCCGAAAAAGTCACGGTCACACTGCCCAAAGGCATTGACGGCGGTTACCGCCTGCGCGTTTCAGGCGCGGGCAACCAAGGCATCAACGGCGGACCCGCCGGCGACCTGTACGTCTTCCTCGAACTCGAGCCTCATGCGAAACTTGAACGTGAAGGCGACGACCTGCATTACGTGTTACCGATTGGCATTGCCCAAGCCACTTTGGGCGGAACATTCGCCGTGCCGACCTTGGACGGCGACCAAACCCTCGAGGTACACGCTGGCGCACAACCAGGCGACACCCTGAAACTGCGCGGCAAGGGAATGCCACGTCTGCAATCTCGAGGCGAGGGCGATTTGATCGTGACGCTCGAGGTCAGTGTGCCGAAAAAACTTTCAAAACGCGCCCGAGAATTGCTCGAGGAATATGCCAAAGAAGTGAACGAAGACATCTCGCACAAAAAACCTGGTTTTTTTGAGAATCTGGGCAAAGCCATTCGCGGCGAATAAAACAATACAATTCGAGAAAAGGCAACCCGTGAGGGTTGCCTTTTTGATTTCGGATAAACCCGTGCAAAACACTACATTTTACCCTCGAGCGACCAAAACCCAAAAAGTGCGCTACCGTAAAGCCATGAAACCAATCCTGTTGATTGCCAGCATCGCCGCCCTCAGCTCGAGCGCCTGGGCAGCCTGCAACCACCCGTACTTCCCATCCGCCGCCAACACCACCTGGCTGTACCAGAGCAGCCTGAAAAACACCGAGCACACCACCAAAATCATTTCGAACAGTGGCTCGAGTTTTGTGCTGGAAAACAATTTCGGGAAACTTAAAGTGAAAAACACCATCAAATGCGAATCCGATGGCAGTTTGACTCAAAGTGAATACCCAAGCATGACAGGGCTATCCGCCAACATGAAAATCGAAACTCTCTCAAGTGAAGGTGTTGCTTTTCCAGCAGCCGCCAAATGGGTGGTCGGGGCAAGTTGGACAAATTTGTTTAAAGTCAAAATATCAGTTGCGATGGGAGAACAAACCATGACCCAAAGCGGCACCAAGAAAATCAGCAGCAAAATAGCCGCCGAAGAAACCGTGAAAGTCCCAGCAGGCACATTCACCGCCTTGAAAGTCATGCAAACCATCAATCAAGACATGATGATGACCATTGCTGGGAAAAGCACACCCGTCAAAAACACGATCACCACCACATCATGGTACGCGAAAAACGTTGGATTGATCAAAAGTGTTGCCTCGAGCATCACGACGCAATTGATCAAATTTACAAAACCTTGAGGCTCGAGGTTCAGATGCTGACACAAATCCAGCAATTGAGCTTGCCACCCTCTCTTGACCATAAAACGCACCTAACGGGCATGGTCGCTCATCCCCAACCCTTCTCCCATCTTGACCATAAAACGCACCTACGGGCATGGTCGCAACATCAGGAGAAGGGAGTTTAGGTTTTTTACACATGTGGCTCGAGGGGTTTAGCTTTCTTTTGTTTGGTAATTACGCTCGAGAGGCACGTTTTGTGGTCATTTCACTCGCCACGGAAATCGGGTTTGCGCTTCTCGAGGAAGGCTTTTGCGCCCTCTTTCATGTCTTTGGTGGTGGACACCATGCCGAACAGATCGGCTTCGATTTCCAGACCTTGATCGAGCGTGACACCCAAACCACGACGCACGGCTTCTTTGGCAAGCCCAATGGCGACAGGACCGTTTTTCAGAATCAATTCAGCGAGCTTTTGCGCCTCCTCGAGCGCATTGTCCGCCACACGGTTGACCAAACCCATCTCAAGGGCTTCTTGAGCGCTTACATGACGTGCTGTCAGGATCAAATCAAGGGCGCGACCTTCGCCAATTAAACGCGGCAGGCGTTGCGTGCCGCCAAAACCAGGAATAAGCCCCAGACCAACTTCGGGCAGACCCAGTTTGGCATTGCTCGAGGCAACCCGCAAATCGCAAGCCAGCGCAAGCTCCAGACCGCCACCAAGCGCGAAACCGTTGATGGCGGCAATGGTCGGAATTGGCATGGCAGCCACCGAATTGGTGATGTCCTGCCCGTTGAGTGACAATTCGCGCCCGCCAAAGGCATCTTCGAGGCTGGTAAATTCAGAAATATCTGCGCCAGCCACAAACGCTTTTTCGCCCTCGCCAGTGATAATCAAAACCTGGGTTTCGCTCGGCTCGAGTGCCACCTCGAGCGCCTCGGCGATTTCGCGCAAAGTATCGTTATTCAAGGCATTAAGGGCTTTGGGGCGAGTAATGGTTAAGGTGGCGATGGCGTCGTTGAGGTCAAGGCGGATGTTCTTCCAATCAAAATCGTCCATGCCATAGCATACAACCTGCTTGAGATTCACCTGCGCAGCTCGAGTTCAACTTGCACTCAAAAATACTCGCATTCGTTCAAGTTCAATCTCGAGGGCGGTGTTGAAAATTTTGGTTTTTGGTTTGGTGGTCACAAAGCCAATTTCAGACTCGAGTTTTCCTGCCACGACTTTCAAATTTCCCCAGCCAATGATTTTGTCTTGCCAGAGCAGAGGCAACGCGTAATAGCCAAGCTTGCGTTTGGCGGCGGGCGTGTACGCTTCAAAGCGGTACTCCCAACCGTGCAGATGCTCAAAGCGCCTTCTGTCCCAAACCACAGGATCAAACGGGGCAAGCAGGCGCACTTCGGGTTTGATGTCCGTCTCGAGCGAATCCGTACCTGACCAAAAGTACCGCAGTCCATCAATTTTTACAGACTCGAGTTCGGTTTTCACGGTTTTTAAAACGTTTTTAATCTCGAGTTTCAAATGCGGTGCGCCGAAATGACCCGCGAAAGCGGCGAGTTGATTGAGGGTTTGTTCTGGCAGGGGCGCATACACGCTTAAGATCAACTCAATCAAACCCCTCGCCATGTCGTGATCGGACAAGGGTTGCTCGAGAAAAGCTTGAATGTGTGGCGCGGCTTCGTAGACTTTGATGCCGTTGTCGCGCCTCGCCACGCGCAGATGACCTCGGTAATGCAAACCATCCAACGCCCTGGTGGTGGCTTGCGAACCTCCGCCCCAATAATTTCCAACACGCTGTTTACCAAATTCTTGGGTCAATTCTTTCGGGTGGGTCGCACCGTTTTGCCGTACAAACTCGAGCACCAGATCGGTCAAGCCTGGGGCTTCGGTTTCAATTTTGAGGGTTCGGTCGTATGTGCGCGGGTGCATGAACGGCTGGATTTCGCGGGGCATGAAACCGTAATTGACAAAAAAATCTTCTTCGACATTCAGTTTTGAATAGTTGCGCTCGAGATCACCCGCTTTGTAATCCTTCACGCGCTGCATCAAAATCAAATCTTGCGCTCGGGCTGGGGCGCGAATTGGGTCGGCTTGGACAAAACCCAACCTCGAGATGGCGCTTTTGAGCTGACGCTCGCGCCACAAAGACCTGTGAACGCTGAAGGCACGAAGTTGCTCGAGGTTCATATGTTTACAGCATAACGCAAATCTCGAGAAACAGAAGAACGGCAAGCGCTTAAAGGCTTGCCGTTCGGTGTTTAAGGCTGCTATTTCAGTTTGGGTTTACGGATATTGTTTCACTACCCATTCATCTTTGTCGAGTGCATCTTTGTCGGTATAACCGACTGTCATAATCTTTCCAGCAGCAGTCCAAGTAATTCCCCAGCCCGCATCGGCTCGCGGAGCAACGGCTGGCAAAACAGAACCAAGGTATGCGTTTGGATTATCACTACCATACAAAACCAGTGAGCCGAGCACACCATTGGCGTTTAAAATTCCTGCCATGTAATCCAAACCGGTAGCCGTGTAATTACTACCACTGACCGCAATTTCGCTGGTCGTTTTATTCACTGAAATACCCGTGCAGGTTTTACCCCCAGTGCTATTAGCAGCCCCAAAGCTGGTGATGCCGCTGCTCGAGCCGAAGCTTGTGTCAATCGCACCTGCCGTAAGTTCATAGCGAATTACAAAACAACTTTTGTTTGGCTCGGTCTCACCTACGCAATCGTTTACGCATTGCGTACCCGTACCAACCAAGAATGTTTTTAAGCCTGCGGCAGTTTTGATCGTTTGCAATCCCATTTCGTACAGTTGATTGCCACCCGTACTTGGAATATTGGTTTGAATCGCACCACCACCAACACCACCCCAAGAATTATCCAAATTGCCAGATACGTCGTAACGGGCTATTGCAGTAATCGTACCGCCTGGTCGGATGACCCCACCAGCGTAAATGCGATATGTCGTACCAGATTCTTCGATCAACACGTCGTTCACACCTTGAGAAAACGAACTCAAGCCAAGCACACTCATCACATCGGTTTCGACTCGCCCAGCAGTGCCAAAAGTGTTGTCTGGCATACCAGCGCTATCAAAACGATGCAGTACAAAACGGTCACGCACACCAGGAGTCCGAGAATCAAAACCACCCGTAACAATATTGTCCTTACGATCAATGGCAACACTTCCAAAGTAATCATACTTTGCGTCGGTAAGCGTACCCACAAACTTTGGGAATCCAATAAATGGAGTACCGTTTGGCTGGTATTTCATCAGTACGGCTTGCGTGTTGGTGGTGGTGGGTCCACCTGCATAACCAACCACCACGATATTGCCTTGACTGTCAAGTGCAACATCCATTGCGGTGTCGTTGGCAGGACTAAAATTTTGTTCGTCCTGCCAAATTACTATTGTGCCTGTGGAATCATAACGTCGCACAAAAAATTGTTTGCCCAGTGTCAAAGTATCACTCGAGCCAACCACGATGAAATCACCAGTGACAGCTTCTTGCACTACCGATTCGGCATGGTGCAAATCGAATGGCTTGGTTAAGGTTAAAACGTCGCTCGAGGTGTTGTTCTGTAAGTTCGTCTCACCAACAGGTAAGTAACTCGAGACTGTGGCGGTGTTCGTGATATTGCCTGTGGCGTTTGCATTGGTGGTTGCGGTCACGTTGATTGTGTAATTCGAGCCTGCTGCCAGAGAACTATTCGAGGTGCAAATAATCGTTAGGAAACCCGTGCATGTTCCAGCCGAGGATGGTACAAACACTGCGCTTCCGCTCGAGAATGCTGCTGGTAAAGTGTCGGTGATCTTGATTGGACCTGGAGCATCACCAGTGCTGGTATTTGTCACGTTTAACGTGTAATTTACAGTGCCTCCAGGTGCAACGGTTACATTAGAATGGGTTTTCGTGATAGCAAGGTCAAATCCCTCGAGTGCCATGTTTTGGCTGTCAATGCAGCTTTTGTTGTTTTGGTTGTTCGCGTCATTGTAGGCGATGGGGGTAGGGACACCAACTGGATTGCCATTGACCAAACTAGCGCAGTTGGTTTCGCCTTGGGCTAGGGCTGGATTTTCTGGTTTGAGCGTGACATTGAGTACCAATGGTGGGAAACTCTGACCGGCAGCCACAGGCGCACCCGAGTATGTGCAAGTCAGGGTTGGGAATGTTCCAGTGCAAGTCCAACCTGCGGCGGCGGAAGCTGCGGAAACCAATGGAGATGAGGCAGTGAAAGCAATTACTGATCCAACAGGGATATTGGTGAGTGCGTCTTGAATGGTGACGGTGCTCAGGGCTGGTCCAGAATTATTGGTGACAACAATTTGATACTGACCAGGCAAACCCCAATAGAAAGAATTGGCAGGGGTTGTTAACGGCGCAATTTGGGTTTTAACGATTCCCAAATCAGTTTTGGTGGGTTGGTATTTGGTGCATGGTTTGGCATATGGCGCTGGTCCTAAGTGGTTGTTGTTGTTGACCGTATCGCCCAGCAAAGGATAAAGCCAGGGGCAATTTTGTTGTGTGTTTAAATTCGTTAACCCTGTTACTTTAACGGTCACTTTCAAGGGTGGGTAAGGTGTACCTGCTGTCACAAATGCAGGTTTTAGATTGCACGTAAGAGTTCCTAGAAATACGGAGCAATTATAGGCAGGGTTGGCAGCGATTATTGCAGCAAGGTCATAGGAGTATCCAGCAGGGAGTGGTGGGTCTTGAATCTTGACGTAAGTTGGCAACGGCGTTGGGTTTGCTAGGCTTGCCGTAATCGTAAATTCACCTGTGCCATTACCGCTTCCATCAACCACAAAAGGTTTAGATACGGTTTTGTCAATGATTAAGTCAAAACCTGATGCCGCAGCCGTGACTGTGCTGGCGGCAAGTACAATTTGGTTTGTCAGCACAGCGCTGTTGATGCTGATTGGCAGGTTGAGTAAATGTGTTCTTGCTTGTAGTGCCGTTGGGGCATCCACGTTTTTAAAAGTCAGATCAAACAAGGGTTTTAAACTGGTTTGTGCCTGTCCCTCGAGTTTTGCGCCGTCTTTGGCGGTACAAGTTAACAGCACTTCACTGGTTTGGTCGCAAGCGTAAAGGTTACTCTCGAGGCTTAAAAATTCTAAGTCAGACGTGATGTTAAACGAGACTTGTGGCGGCATCCCAGCAACGCTGCTGGTATTTTTGACGATTGCTTCGGCGGGTTGAATGGTCGTGCCGTCCACGAAAGTTGTACCGAGTGCGTTACCTGTCACTTCAAAGCTTGCGTCTTGCACTGGACTGGGACACGCGGTTAACGCCCCTGCCATCAGGCTCGAGAGGACAAGCCATTTGAGTGTTTTGTATTGCGGGTTGGTTTTCATACTTCCTCCAATAATTATTTTGTTGCTCGAGGTTGGGGTTTAAAGTCGTTGCTGGTTTTGGGTGGTCTTATGTGCGCCTCGCTTTCTTCTGTTTGTGCTCAGAGCGTAGTGTTTGGGGTCTTAATCGGGTCTTAAGGGGTGTCTCGAGTTTCGCTGGTCACTGCCCAATCTCGAGTTGCCTTGTCCGTGTTCCGCCCTCCCCTGCGGTTAGCTGTTTTGCTGTTGGACTTGTACTGCATTAGGCAAGATGGTCGTCTACCAATTGTCTACTTAGATAAATCTGAGTGTTGTTGACTCAAGTTTAGGGGTGTAAATGATTGATCCCAGATCGAGAATCTCGAGATTAAGGTCAGAATTTTAAGGTGGTATTTTTGGTTTCTTGAAACAGTGCTACAATGAAATCATGAAATCTCAAGTCAAAACCATTGGTGCAGGTGGACAAATTTATTTGGGCAAAGAATTCGCGGGTCAGCATGTACTGGTCACGCAAATAGACAAAGGCGTGTGGCGCATCAAAACAGCCGATGTCATTCCACACGATGAAAAATGGATGCACACCCCAGAGAACATTGCCAAAATAGATGAAGGTCTCAAACGTCTTGAACTGACACCCGCTCGAGCCACCACCCCTGAAGAAATGGAGGCTTTATTCGCTAAAGCCTTTGCCTTAGCCGAAGAACGTGAGCGAGCCAAAGAAAAGAATTTGCGTACATGATTGAACTTGACTTAAACGATTCTGGTTTTCAAAAAGATTTGTTTAAACTTGATAAAATCAATTTAGCCAAAGTCATGGGAACTTTAAAAAAATTAGCTCAAATGGCTTGGGAGCAAATTTATCAAGATCAAGGATTGCATTGGGAATGGATCGAAGACAAAGATTACTACACCATTCGGGCTTCCGATAAAATCAGGATCTCTGCCAGACGTGATGGAAACCTCATGCGTTTCCTTGGAATTTTTACCAACCACGATGACGCGTACAATTAAAAAACTCAGTTGGCGTTGTTAAACTCTCTAGCCGTCTCGAGCACCCAATTGCTGTAAATCCCTGACAAGAAACCACTGGCTTTCGTGTTGCGGTTTGCTGCGTCGTAAACCCATTTTGCAGTCTTATCAAGTTGATAGGCGCTTCGTAGGGCAGTGATGGCGTTTTGCCAACCCAAAGCTTGCCGTAAATCGCGGGTTAATTTCCAAATGGCTTTGCGGGCTTTGTCTTTTTCGGTGTCTTCTATCGCGTCGGGGTACAACGCGTCGGTCAGGACTTCAAGGCTGGCAGTTCCACCTTGCTCGAGCATGAACACCAGCAATTCACCAACCCGACTGGTGGGTGTTATTGGCACAGAGCGTCCGTTGACTTTGACTTGCAACACGCCCAAAGCGTTCACTTCGACTTTGGTTTGGGTTATGTACTTTAAACGCGTTTGTTTGGTCTCGAGCAGCGCGAACAAACTTGGGAAAGCCCGACTTTCTTCTTTGGTTTGCAGCGTCTCGAGCGGAATTTTTTGCAGTAATTCGCGGGCGGTGTCGGTGTTGCCAGCGCGTCGCTCGAGTTCGGCTTGAACGATTGTTGCAAGGTGTTGACTGCTGGCTTCGACCAAAGGCGTGGCAAATTTGAGGTCTTGGTGGGCTTCACTGTTGCGGTTTAATGCCAGGTACGTTACGGCTCGGATCACCAACGAATCAGGAACAGCCCCGTGTTTGTGATTGGCAGCTTCGAGCACCTCGAGGGCAGCAGAAGCTTGACCTGAAAGCCGCAAGGTTCGTGCCAATCCCTGTCTTGCGATTAAATCGTCATCTGGGTCTATGGCGCACTCAATCGCTTGACGCATCATAAATTCGGCTCGAGAAAACTCGCCTTTGGAACGCCTGAATGCTGCCAAGCCACGCAAGATCGCTGACCGTAAACCTTTTGCGTGCGGTTTGCGGGTCAGGTATTCGCCAATCAAAAAATGTTGTTCGGCTTCGGGGTCTTGCAACCGCAAAGCATTTCGACCAAGATTGAAACGCAACCAAGCCAGATGAAAATGATCGTTTGGGAAAAAAGTAAGCGCTTTGGTATTTAGAAATTGAGCTTGTTTGAGTTGACCATAACTTGACAGGCAATGTGCATAATCTAACAAAGTCAAACCAAGGGCACGACCATCTTGTAACTCAAGTGATTGTTTAAAAGTAGTCTGCCAGTCTTCTCCAAGCTGAAATTGAGTAAGTCCAAGACGGCGCAATGCTACGCCACGAATATTTCCACTAAGGTATGGCAATGCAGATAAAAGCGCTTCTTGGGCTTCGTCATTTTTGTCTTGAAGATACAATGCAAAAGAACGGTCAACCAAAATTCGCGCATTTGTTTTTGGATCAAATAGGTTTGCTACACAATCGGTAAATTGTAGCAATTCCAGAACCATGCGGTTGCCCATCAGAACATTGGAGTACGCTGTGGCAACTCGAGCGGAGGAAGAGAGAATATCTTCTGGAATCAATTGTAAGCAGTCAAGTAAGGGTTTCCATTGATCTTGGGATTGAATTTTCAAGATAAAATCTAGAATTTTTTCAGCAGCATCTTCATGACGCTGTTCAGAAATCAAATGTCGTAGTACAAGTTGAATCCTAGTTACGGAAATTAACACGCAAGTCTCCCCAAATCAGTTTGACATAAAAACAATGACGGGGTAGAAAACCCCCCGTCATTCACTGCTTTTCTGATTATCCGCCAGTACCGCCCTTTGTTGAATCATCTGCTGCAACAATTTGCATTTTGCTGTTTGTGTGGCTCGAGATTGCGGTTGTTGCGACCACAACGGTTAAAACGCTCAAGATTACGGCGATCAGGTAACGGTTGAACAATTTAATATTTTTCATGGTGGTTCTCCTTAAAAGACTTGTGAGCGGTGTGATTTGCGGCGGGTCACGGTTTGTTTTTTGCGGGTCACATGGTCGTCATCTCGTTTCATCCCTTCTTTCTTTTCTCGAGCGTGTTGCTTGCTCTTGAATGTCCAGAAGGTATAAAAAGACCCCTTAAACGCCTCGTAAGGGTTTTAGGGGTTGGTCTTAAAGGTGCTGCTGGACTTTGTTTTTAAGAATTATTTTTTTTGGTTTAGGTTTCTCGAGACATCAAAAAACCCCGACTTTTTAGGTCGGGGTTGGGGTGTTGCTCGAGTTTTACTGGCTTATGGGGTCAGGATGCCTGCAATGTTCAGGATGCCAGCGCCGCATTTTTCGGGCGCACAAGGTTGCAGTTTAGGCATTGGTGTTGGCACGTTGGGTGGTATGGCGCTGGCAATTAATTTTTGCTTGAACGCGATTGGGTTAATGTCGGGCATTCCAACGTATTTGGCGTAGTACAAACTGGCGGCGGCACTGACTTGCGGGGCGCTAAAGGACGTGCCTGAAAAAAGTTTTAACGCGTTTACATCTGGGAACAATTGATTGCCTGCCACGGCTTTCACCACGCCAATACCGCTGATGGTGACGCTGGCGGCGACGCTCGAGAAATCCGAGGCTTGGTAGGTGTTTGCGATTGGTCCAACGAATGGTTCGACACTGGCAACCGAAATCAGTCCTGGTATCGCGTCGTAACTGCCAACTTCGGACAGTCCAAAATTGGCGGGGTAATTGGCTGGGCGGCTTACATCTGTGCCTTTGTTACCTGCCGAGGTCACAATGGTCATGCCGCGCTCGCTGGCATCGTTTAAGGCACTTAATAACATGCTCGAGGGGTACTTGCTGCCCAAACTTAAATTGATGACTTTGACAGGGTTTTCGCCTGTGTTGAGGCTGATGGCATAACACACGCCCAAGATCACGCTCGAGTTGCGGCATCGTCCAGCTTTGCCCTCGCAAACTTTGATTGGCACGACCAGTTTGTCCATTTGTGGCGTGTAAACGGTGGCGGCTGGTGCGAAGGTGTTCAGGATGGTTGCGCCGACCATTCCAGCCACGGCAGTACCGTGTCCAACGTTGTTCGTTGGACTTGCTAACGATCCGTCAGCGTTGCGTTCAGTTGCCAGGTCGGTGACATCCGTGGCGTTGCCCTCCTTGGTAAAATTACGGGCTGCGGCAAAGTCAATTAAATTACCCGTGCCGCCAATACTAAAAATTGGGTGGTTGACAATACCAGAGTCAATCACGGCAACCCGAGCAAGGTGTAAATCTGCGGGTATGGCTCGAGCTTGGGCGGGTGTTTGCGAGCTGGTGTTGGACGTGATGTTTTGGCTGATACCTGCACTTGGACTATCAGCCACAAATTTGGCATTCAAATCAAAAACAATGCCAGGTTCTAAGCTTTCCAAACTTTTTTGCAGGGCATTTAAACCTTCAATCACAGATCGGCTGGCAGTGTTATCTGAAAGCAAGACCATTGCTTGTCCGCAAACGCTGGTGCTGCCAGGAACGAGTGGTTCTTGGGTTTGGGTGATGCTAAAACCTGCGGCTGCAATGGCGTCAAGAACCGCGCTGCGATTTGCCAAGTCTGGTTTGAATGCCAGCAAACCACCACCTTCCAAAATGTATTTGGAACGACTGCTCTCGAGGTCGTAATCACTTTCTGGAAATGTTTCTGCAATGTCCAGCACACCGATTCCAGTTTTGGCTGTGGCACTTAAGTCGCTGTTATCAACCCGAAGCGAGTACGTGCCAGTTTTAAGCGGGTTGGCTATTTTTACTTTGACCCACGCGCCTGTTGGGTCATTTTCTAAAATTGAAGCGTTTTGCGTTCCAATCAAGACTTTGACTGGAAACAAGTTCCGTCCTTCAATTCTAAATTCGGTGCTGGTACTCGAGATCAGGGTGCTGGAATGAAGTTGCGGTGGTGAACTGATTGGGTCAAAACATGCTGTTAGGCATAAAGTCAAAATCAAACTCAGTGTTTTTTTCATACATCTCCTCAGAAATTCTCAAAACCAAAAATCCGCGTGTCTTTCAACGCGGCAACACGAGTTTGGCAGTGACCTCATCTAAGTTATCACGGAAATCTTGGCGCACTGGCAGGTTGTTATTTTCGAGCGTCAGAATGGCTTTTTGGTAGTGCATTAGTGCGTTTTGATGTTGACCGAGTTCGTAATAAATCACACCCAAATTATTTAACGCAATGGCGACACTGGTTGGGTTCTCGAGTTGTTGTTGAAGTTCTAAACTTCTAGTTTGAAATCCAAGTGCTTTCTGGAATTGATTTCGCTGCCCGTAGTACATGCCAATGTTGGTCAGCACCCGTGCCATACCTTGAACATCACCGAGGGTTTCACGGATGCTCAAGCATTCCAACAGATGGCTTTCGGCTTTGGAGTCGTTTAACGCCATGTAAACCACACCCATGCCACCAATAGAATCTGCCAGCCCACTTTGATTGCCTGTGGCGCGTCGAATCCGTCCCGCTTTTTTGTGATACTCGAGCGCCGCTTGGTACTCTTTTTTGTGCTCCGCAAAAAATCCGAGCAAATTGCACGTTTCGCTGATAGCATTTTGAGCTTTTAGCGTATTTTGGTTTTCCAGAATCTCGAGGGCGTTTTCCAAAATAATTTTGGATTGGTCAAAATCGCGGTATTCGCGTTGCAAAATCCAAGCCCTGGTGTTGAGCAATCTGGCTTTCAAGACGGGTTCTAAACTGTTGGAAATACTGGCGGCAGTCTCGAGTTCTTCGAGGGCTTGTTGATGTCGTCCAAAATTCTCTAAGGTGTTGGCGGTTTCCAGGAACACTTCGGCTCTGGCATCGGTGTTTTGTGCGGTGTTCAAGCTGCGCTCGAGCCATTTTAACGCTTCGGTTAAATCTCCGCGCCCAGCTTGAGCGCGACCAAATTCGAGAAAAAATTGCTGTGCGTGTTGTTCGTCTTTTTCATCCCAGACGCTTTTGGCTTCCCAGTAATGTCGTGCGGTGTGTTGGTCTTTGATTTGCGCGGCGCGGTAATGCAGTAAAATGCGTCTTGAAGGACTTAATTCGCTTTCGACCACTTCGCGGACAATGTCGTGAACAAAAGTTATTTGATTGTTTTCAATGCTCACCAGCGCCGCGTGCTCCAATTCCTCGAGTGCCAAGTTTAGTTCCTCGAGCGAACGTCCTGAGATGCTGCGCAAGTGGGCGAATGTGGCAAGGTTACGAATGCAGAGCGCCTCGAGCACTTGTTGGGCGGGTTCGCTTAAACTTTGCAAGCGCAATAGCACCATTTCAACGGCTTTGGTTTCGCCGCTGACAGCAAATTGCAGCAACTCGAGCACAAAGAATGCGTTACCGCCAGAGCGTTTTAACAAAGCGGGAATGTCCACTTGTTTGGCATCTAAAGACAACGCCAATGTTCTGATTGCGCTTTCGGACAAGGCGTTTAAGGTCAGGTGCTTGGCTTGGTACGGGTTAAGCAGGGTTTCAACTTGGTTGCGTGATGCTTGCAAGTTGCGTTTGGTCAACATCAATTTGAGCGTACTTTGGGTTGTGCGCTCGAGCAAGAACACCAGAAACTCGAGGCTGGCAGTGTCAATCCATTGCGCGTCATCAATCACCAGCACGGTGCAAGAATTGGGCAGCAAGCTTTTCACGGCGTTAAAGAGCACCAGAGACTCGAGGGTTATATTTAAACCTACTTCGATCAAATCTGGCACTAGGTTTGCCAGGGCGGCTTGTTCACTGACGTTTAAACGTTGCACGGCATCTGGGAATTGTTTGAAATGCTGACGTACCAGTGACTCGAGCACACTGTAGCGCAAACTTTCTTGATGGCAGCGTAACCATATGATGCTGTGCTGTTCAAGGGCATGGCAAACCTCGAGCGCCAGTCGTGATTTGCCCGCGCCTGGTTCGCCGTGGATCACCACAACCCGTTCGTTGCGCAGAAAGTCCACAATGGTTCGCAACTCGGTTTCGCGCCCGACAAACGGCACTTGATGGCGTTCGGTGGGTGTGCTGGTTTTCACACCCAACTCGAGTTGCAAGGCGGCACGACACGCCTCAAATTGCGCAGAACGCACCAATTCGAGGGCATCTTTGGTGCGTTGGCTGGGTTGAACCCCCAGTTCATCTTGCAAAACTTTGCTTAACGTGTTGTACGCCAGCGCCGCCTGATCGGTTTTGCGACTTGCGCCACATGCCAGAATCAAATGACGGCAAGCATCCTCGAGCGGGTCGCCGCCCTGGCTTTGTGTCACCTCGAGATAAGTGACTGCCGTTTCGTAATTGCCGAGTTGCAATTGCGTCCGCCCCAATCTGGCGGCAAATTCGCGGCGTTCAAAAATCAGGGATTCTCGAGTGGCGTACAACCAATCTTCAAATTCTGCGCCCAAACCCAATTCCCAATCGGTCAATCGCAAACCCGTCAGAAAACCACCGCGCCATAAGTTCCAAATTGTTTCATCGGTTTGGCTTGCACCGACCCGCCACTCGAGCACATCACACGCAATATTTTTCCCCAAAGCCAGCGAATCCGCATCCACCTCGAGCGCGTCTTGCCCAAGGGCTTTGACCACCAGATTTCGCGCCACCGAAATGTTATTTAGGGCATTCGGCGCTTCAGACCACAAAATATTGCCCAGCACCCGCCTTGAGGTTCGACCCTCGAGCGCGAGGTAAGCCAGCATCGAAATGTGCTTCACACCAAGTTTGACCGCCCGACCAGAAACGGTCAGGTTGGGTGTGCCGAGCAGTTCGAGACGGAGCATTGAAAATCAGTTTACTGGAAAGTTGCGCTTGAGGTTGTGATGCTCGAGATTAATCTTCAATCTCAACTTCCTCGAGTTGCCAATTTTTGCGCCAATCTTCTAACGCTGTGCGAATCACGCCGCTCGAGAAACCACGGCGCATCATGAACCCGTAAGCCTTCTCGTAAGCTCGAGCGCCAGTCCATTTGTAAGATTGTTTTTCCACCAGGGCAAACGCATTCTCGAGTTCATCGGCGTTTGAACGTTCCATCAGGGCATCTTCGACAATGTGACGGTTCACGCCTCGAGATGCCAGTTTTTGGCTTATTGCAAATTTGCCTTTTGACGTGTCTCTGGCGGCAGATTCAGCAATGGCTTGGTCAGACAAGAATTTGAGTTCTATTAATTTCTCGAGCGTCTGAAGTGCAACTTCTTCGCTCGCGCCGCGTTGCCGCAATTTGCGATTCAATTCGTGTTTGGTTAGAGCGCGTGCCGCCAACGCCCGAATCGCGTATTGCATCGCG
Organism: Deinococcales bacterium; assembly: GCA_043730305.1. Lineage (GTDB taxonomy): Bacteria > Deinococcota > Deinococci > Deinococcales > JAAFIG01 > JANXTZ01. The sequence continues at coordinate 29,271 of JAYTKL010000330.1, forward strand.
TCAGGAGCTTTGAGTGAATTGGGTTCTGGTCTGGCTTTCCAATTCATTTTTTCAGATGCAAGAATTTGAGAATGCCATTCGCAATGCCTCTCGCCACTTTTTGCGAGTAACGTTGCGTGGCTAGGTTGCGTCCTTCGGTGGGGTGCGTGCCAAAACCAATTTCGGTCAGAATGGCTGGGATTCTGGCAAAACGAATCACCCAAAGCGAGTTTGGGTGTACACCCCTCGAGCGAGCGCCCGTCTGCGCCAGAAGGTTGGCTTGCACATCTTTTGCCAAGATTCTTGAGAATTTCAGGTTTTCTTGCACCAGTTGGTCGTTGATCAAATCCCTGGCAGCGTTGCGGGTTTGACGGGTCAGTTCGCGTCCGATGCTGCCGCCACCGTTTTCGCGTTCGGCTTGCGCCAAGGTGCTCGATTCGAGCGGTTCGCCAAAAACGTAGGTTTCGATGCCTTGAGCGCTCGAGACACCTCCGTTCACATGAATCGAAACAAAAACATTGCGATCTGTGGAAGCCATATTTGCCCGCCATGAAAGATCTTTGCGTTTCTCGAGGATGCTTGGGGTTTTTTGCATTGCATAATCGCCAGTGCGGGTCATGACCACGTTGACGCCTGCGGCTTGCAGCAACGCCCGAACTTTTAAACCAACATCCAGAGTCACTCGCTTTTCGACCACGTAACCAGACATGCCAGAATCAATGCCACCGTGTCCAGGGTCGAGCACCACTGTGTATTTGCGTTTTGGAGGACTGGCGACAGGTGGTTTGGTTTTGGTCACTACGTTCACAATGGTTGAATTGATGGTTTTGGCGCTTGTTCCCAATTTCGCGCCAACATCAACCACCACACGGTACGGGTTCTCACCATCGGCATCGAGCGCAAACACGCGGTAGCCTTTGTTAACCCCAAGATCAAAAGTGGTTTTTAAGATCAGGTTGGCGCTGCCCGCATCCGGCTGGAGCTTCCAGGTTGCCACCTCACTCGTGTTACTCGAGCCTGAGACTTCGGTGGCGGTGGCGGGTTTTAAGTGCAGGATCAATGTACGCCCATTGACGTTCAAAAGCCATCTGGGTTTGCTGGGGGCATCCATCACGATTCGGGTGAAACCTTCCTCGGGATGGGCTGCCAGACGTGGTGTGCCGACGCCGTTGGCTTGCGCCAGTAAGGGTGAAGCCAGCAGCAAGGAAATGGCTGCAATGATTAAAAGTGGGATAAAACCAAACCGCATAACAACAGTATAGTGCGATTTGGTCATTCTGTCTGCCCAGATGTTGTACGTTGGGAAATTGTTACTGACTCGAGCAAATCCAAACTTATTTTTCAACAAACACAAGCCCAGTGGTATCAGGGGCGAATTTCACTTGATTACCAGCAACGTTCAGCAAGCTCGAGAGGCGCACAGTTTGAAGGTTGATTCGAACCAGATCATCTTCTGAAACGCCAGTGGTTTGGGTGGAAATCATCCAATCTTTGATTGATCCCAGGTTATCGTTTTTGGCTTTGGCGTTCAGGTAACTGATGGCGCGTCTGAACAATTTGGGCAGAATCAATGCGCCGCGTTCATTCACCGAATCTTTATTCACAAGTTTGAAATTGGCACTGGCATCACGCGCCCAAACGCCCAATTTGGAGGCTCGAGCTTGCACAGTCAGACCACGCAAGAAACTGCGGTGCGATTCTGGGGTGCTCGAGTAGACGGTCAGGTACGCCATGCCATTTAGAAGTTGTTTGGCATTCAAAGTTTTTTGCAAGATGGCGTCAGTCACTTTAATTCGTGTTCCATCGGTCAAATTTTTGGCATCATTCTCGAGCAGGACATAACTGATCGGGCGACCATTGACTTCGGCGGCGTTGGATAAAATCGCGCCCCGCACGGTTTGCACGCTGGCAGAAGTCACGGTTGCCCCGTCGTTTCTAAACTGCGGGTCTTTAAAACCCATCAGTTTTAACAGCGCATCTCGAGATTCGCTGCCCATAGGTTGGGCGGCTCCCAGGTAATGCAATTCTGGCGCGTCAATGGCTTCAAACCGCAGTTGCACTGAATTGTCTTTGGAAAGTCGAACCCGCGAGTTGTTTTTGAGTTGACCAAACAAACTTGTGTTATCGGCAACAAAGCGCACGCTGTCGCCGTCGGGTTGCTTGCCAACAATCACGAACGCACCGCGAATCAACAAAAACCCTGGTGCGTTTGCGGTCTGATTTGAATTCGGGCTGGGTTTGATTTGAGGACTTAAAATTGGTGGATTGCTGCTCGGGTTTGAAGCTCGAGGCGCAAGCAGCACCCAAGCCAGAAATGCACCGAGCAGCAAGGTTAAAAGCGGAAATAACCACGGGGTTTTCAGAAACACGGTTTTAGTGTACTCGAGATTTAAGGCGTAACAGTCCGAATCTGATTCTTGCCCGCACTTTTGCCCGATAAAAGCATCGTGTCGGCTTTGGCAATCACGGCTTCAACGCTGGTTTCGTCGGTCACAAATGCCACGCCGATGGTTGCCCCCAATTGATGCTCGCCGGCGCTCGAGACAATGGGCGTGTTGTAAATCGCAAACCGTACCCGCTCGAGAAAACCGCTGGCTTCTTTGGGGCTGATGCCTGGAAGCAATATGACAAATTCGTCACCGCCCAAACGTCCGATCAAATCGCTGGCACGCAAGGTGTTGCTGATTCGCTGGGCGGCGATGGTCAGCACCTCATCGCCCGCTTTGTGCCCCCAAAAATCGTTGACGCCTTTAAAACCATCCAAGTCGAGCAACGCCACGGTCACGGGTTGCTGGTTTTTTCTCGAGGCTAATAGTTGCGCATTGGCGCGTTTGATAAATTCGCTACGGTTTAATAAGCCCGTTAACGAATCGACGCTGGCTTGTCGCATCAGGGTTGAAAGCGGCTTGGTGATCCTGAACGCTAAAGGAATCGCTATCAGCCACGTGAGCAAACTAATGCCAACCACTTGCCAAACATACCTGGAAGCTCGAGCGTTGATTTCGCCCGTAAAATCATTAACTGGCGCGTGCAAACCGATCAACCATTTTGTGCCGTAGCCTATCGAGAACGGGCTGAGCATTCCGTACTCGAGGGTACTGCCCGCCTTAAACTCGAAGAAGTTGCGATTGGAATTGAGTGCCGTCAAACTCGAGCGTTTCAGCAGTGCCTGAACCGCTTGATTGCCAATGCTTTCAATTTTGGGCAGCGCGGGTTTGTCGGTTTTTTTGGATTCCTCGAGCAAAATCTTTGCCAAATTTGGAAATGCTATGGCACTACTTTCTCGATCCATGATAAATGCCTGCCCGTGTTCGCTGATCGGGATTCGTTCAATAAACTCTGAAAGTTCGGTGATTTCAACATCAACCCCAACCACGCCCTGCAACTTTCCAGCAGCATTCAAAACTGGGGTTGCCGAGGTGACGCCAGGTTTTTTGGAGGTAAAAAAGACGTAAGGTCCAGTCCAAATTTGTTGTTTGGCACTGACTGCCCCCTTGTACCAGGGGCGCGTTCGAGGGTCGAAGGTGTCCATCAAATCGGTTTTCTGCACAATTTGTTTTAAATTGCTGGTTCGAGAGGTCAAGCGCACCACCCGCCCACCAGTGACCCGAATGTCTTTGGTCAAAAATCCAGTTGCGTCACGTTTGACGTACAAAAACTCGCCGCTGGGCTTTGCCAAATAAATGCCGTTGAGCTGATCTTGACTTTGCAGTTGCGATAAAAAATAACGCTCGAGCTTGGCGTTGTCGTTTAAATCAAACACGCCCTGCGCCAGCATTCGCATCGTCAGTTGCGCACTGCGTTCGGCGGGTTGGACAAAACGCAACGAGTTCTCGGCGGCACTTTCGACCAGATGGTGCATGACCACCCGCGCATGATCGCGCAGCACGCCTTCGGTGTTGGCTCGAGATGATGCCAGCACCCCAATGAGCGTCAGGAGTTGAACAACCAGCAACACGGCGATCAAAATGTAACGCAACCAGGGCAACATGAAATCCTCGAGAACACGACCGATTTAAACCATCAGTCACAAACGAGTGTTCGTTAGACTGTGGCTCAGCTTACGCAAAATGGTGATCAAAACACAAGTTTATTGCAGTCGATTTTATTGCAGGCTGTCACGAATAAACGCGCTCAAATCGGTTTTGAGTTGCGCCAAACTTGGCGCGTGAACGTACATCATGTGACCCGCAGGGTAAAAGGTCATACGAATGTTCGGTTCGAGGCTGGGGTCCAAAGACAGGTGTTTAAAAGTGTAATCGGTGGCAAAATACGGCGTTGCCAGATCAAAATAACCGTTTGCCACAATGACTTTTAGGTTTGGGTTGCTGCTCATGGCTTTGCGCATGGTTTCAGAAACATTGACAAAACGATTCTCAAATTCTTTGTATGACCAGGGTCTGACCGCGCCGGTCAAAATGTTGTACGGCAAATCGGATTCAAAACCAAGCTCACTTCGCACGTAATGGTTGAGCGCCGCAGAATACGCGCCCGTGATCGCGGCATGGCTTGGATCAAACTCAAAATACTGTCCCGCCGCGTCACGGTCAATGCCTTTAAAACGGCTGTCGAGCCGCCCCACGGTGCGCCCAGAATCCCGCAGCAATTCTTTGCAAAAGCGCATGATCTCGAGCCTTAAATCGCAACGATCCAAGAAAGTTTCAGAAATGCCTGTAAATTTTGAGAGTTGCTTCAAGACTGTGGCACGCTCTTTGGCACTCAAACTCGAGCCTTTAAAAAGCGCCGCCGCGTAATCGCCAGCCGCGAATTCCTCGGCAAGCTTGAGGGTCTTGGACAGGTCTTTTTGCAAGCTCGGCTCGAGTTTCTGGTGATACCAAGCCGTTGCCGTGTAGGTTGGTACATACAAAATGTAGGGCAGGTCATGCCCAGGCTCGAAAACCGCCGTCGAAAATTCCAGAATACTCGAGATCAACATCAAACCGTTCAGGTACAAACCGTGACGGTCTTGAAGATAACCGCTCAAACCCGCCGCTCGGGTTGTGCCGTACGACTCGCCCGCCAAAAATTTGGGCGACAACCAACGCTGATGGCGGCTGGTGTACAAACGAATAAAATCGCCCACCGATTCGATATCGGCTTGAAAACCATGAAAATCCTTGGCTTTCACACCCTCGCTCGCCCTCGAGAAACCCGTGCTGACCGGATCGATAAACACCAGATCGGTTGAATCCAAAATCGAAAACTCGTTGTCTTCAAGACCATACGGCGGCGGCAACAGCGCGTCCACATCGCCCATGCGCACCTTGCGCGGACCGAGCGCACCCAAATGCAACCAGACGCTCGAGCTGCCAGGACCACCGTTAAACGAGAACGTGATCGGGCGTTTGGTGATGTCTTTCACGCCATTCTTGGTGTACGCCGTAAAAAACACGCTGGCTCGAGCCGCCTCGGGTTTGGTCTCAGTCTCGCGGTCGGTGGTTTCGGTTTTTAAAACCATTGTTCCAGTCGTGACCGTGTACTTGATTTCCTGCCCACCAATTCGCACAGAATGCTTGCTGGTGCTGATGTTGTCCGTCACGGGCGCTGGCGGGGCGGCTTTGGCATCCTCGGGTTTAGAATTTTCAGACATGAATAAGCTTAACCCTGGGAACGAAATTCATGCTCGTCTCGTAAAGAGCGTTAGAGTAGAACCATGCACCTCGAGCCAAACGCTCGAGCATTCAAGGAGGAAAACCATGAAGCACTTGAAATACTGGGGATTGGCAATCGTGGCAGCAATCGTTTTTACCGCCTGTAGCGCAGAACAACAAAATACATTCAGACGTGACGTGCTGAACCTGGCAAACGCCAGACATTACATTATCTTGTACGGCGTGAACGGCAGCGAACTTTTCAGGGGCGAATTGAACGGTAAAGTCACTCGAGCCGAAAAGGGTGAAGGCGGCAATGGTGGCGAGTACGTGTACTGGTTTGACCCTGCCGGAAAATACTGGCAAACCGATTTGCCGTACTTGGTGACAACCGACAACAACCGTACCGGTGTGCTGACCAGCCCATTGAAGCGCTAAAAAACTCGAGCTTACCCAAAAGCGCTTAGATTCTTAAGCGCTTTTCTGCGGTCTGCCTCGCCAATGCCGCCTTGGTTATTTCGCCCAGTCCCTCGAGTGCGGCGGCGTGTTTTAACCAGTTGTACGGGCTTCGCGGTCGCACGCTGATGCGTTCACTTAAAATGGCTTGCGCCAGGTCATAACGCCCACCGCGCAGTGCGGCTTCGATCAAGGTTTTTAAGACCGCGTCGCGTTGCGCGTGCGACCCTCCAAATTCGTGAATGCGGCGGCGAATGGGGAACAAATGCTCGATCACCTGTGCAAAATTCCCGCGTCCAAACTCGAGGATGGCTTTGCAGACGGGCAGCCCAATCTCGCGGGTCATGGCAACGTTGTTCATGCGAGGGTTCGGATTGCTGGCAAGCCATGCCTCACGGCTTTGAATCAAGTTTTGCGCCTCGAGTTCAAGACCTGCACCCACAAACGCCATGGTCATGTGCATGTCGTTGAAAGCATAAAAGGCGGGTTCGGTCTTGTGCAACCAACGGCTTGCCACGGCTTTAAAGCGTTTCAGTTCGTTGTGACCTTCGAGTTTTAAACGCCACAACAACGCACTGGCATCGAGCAATTCCAATGCCAAGTCGCCACTGGCTGAAGTGAACAGCGCCGTGTCAAAAATCTGGCGCACCCGTTCAATGTTGCCTGCCTCGAGCGCGAACAGGGCATAATGCCACCAGTTGTGAATCAGAAAATAATTGTTGGTTGTCCAGTCTTCCGCTCGAGCGTCGTAATAGCCCATTCCATCGTCAAAACGCCCAGTTTCCTCAAAGGTGTGACCCACCGCATGAAGCGCCCAAACGTCTTTGGGGTTGCGTTGCACCGCGTCCAAACCCAGCTCGAGCGCCCGATCATGCTGGTGGCATTCCTCGAGTCCAAACGCCAGCATTCCGAGAACATTCGAGTAATTCGGATCGTCTTCAGACCAGGCGGCAATGGCTTGCGCCGGACGATCACGCAGCATTCTCGAGTTGCCCGTAAAAAAATCAATTTGATGCCCCACCCCAAGCGCCAGCAAATCCCTTGGGTGCGAAATGGTGATTTCCTCGAGAATTCGTCCAGCACCCAAAAAATCACCTTCAAGCAAAGATTCGGCGGCGGCAAGATGCAGGCGCTCTCGGGGCTTTAGGGTTGTGGGTTGCTTGAATGCCAAAAATGATTCTCGAGCGGCTTGGGCGTCCTGTGGTTCTGTGCCGAGCACGCCAATGTAGGCTTGCAATACCCGTGCGAGCACAAAATTTGGATCGGCTTGAAGCGCCAAATTGATC